>PWIY01000383.1 GCA_003560215.1 Bacteroidales bacterium
AGAAAGGGAAAACCGAAGCACGAATGGCATGATGGTTTTCCCTCTGCAACCATGAAAACAAGGGTATAAAGTTATAAAAAAAATTGACTCACCGACAGGACAATTGGTCAAAAGAACGCTTCATGAAGAAAATGTGCAGTTAATGCAGGGAATGTACCGTTAAAGCAGAAAATGGGAAATTATTTCCCCGGTTGTGGCCGCAAGCCACGATTTGCAGCCAGGCACAATCACAAGTACCACCCACCAACAACATGTCTAACGCACTGTTAACCAGCTCTTTTTGTCGCCGACCCTCCCTTTCGGGCATTGTACCACTACCTTTTTACTGTCTGGCATGAAAATTTATACCCTTCCGGATAGGAAAAACCCTTCCGGAACCATATCCGGCAGGGCATTTATTCACATAAAACAAAAGCTATGATTACCAAAAAAATGATCTTACCTGTAATTGCTGTACTGTTTTTCCTTGGCGGATGCCAGCAGCCCGAGGTACATCACGAAGAAACGGATCTGGTTGACCCGGTGAGGATCGCAGTATTGGTAGGCGAAGGTTATCATGATGGAGAAGCCTACATGCCAATGGGTTATCTTTCCAACCGTGGTGCTGTAATGACAGTGATCGGCCCGGAAAGGGGTGAAGTGACCGCCTACAACAGCGATTTTACCATTCAAATACAGCAGGCGGTAACAGAAGTCAGTATCAATGATTTTGACGCACTGATTCTGCCCGGAGGTCAGGCACCGGCCATGCTCCGTGAAAATGAAGAGGTGGTTTCGTTTGTCCGCGACTTTTTTGAAACGGGCAAAGTTGTGCCCGCAATATGTCACGGACCACAGGTATTGGCCAGGGCAGGTGTTCTGGAAGGAATGACAACCACGGGTGTGGGCGGCATTCAGGAAGAGCTGGAGGAAGCCGGAGCAACCTTTGTGGATGAGTCGGTGGTTGTGTATGAAAACCTGATCACATCCAGAACTCCCCCGGATCTGTTTGACTTTTCCAGGGCGATTGAGCATGAAGTGCTGGCAGCCCCTGATGTGGGTGACCTCCCGGCCCAGCCCGCCTCCTGACAAAGTGGGAATGGCTCCCCGGACTTCCGGAAAGGCAATGTGTCATCTTTTTTGCCACCCGGCCTCCTGAGGTCCCGGGAGCAGTTACCTGTGATCCAGCAGGAAGATTCCGTTAAAACTACAAAATACACTGATATGCCTTTAATCACCAAATCCATTTTCAAAGAACTGGCTGAAGTTCGTCAGTTCCCGTGCATCTCAATATACATCCCCACAAGCCGGACCGGTGACAACAAAAAATCCCGGATACGGTTCAAAAACAAAGTACAGGAGGTTCGCAAAAAGCTGAGCGATCAGGACATGCAGCATACACAAATTCAGGAGTTTACCCAACCACTGGAAATGCTTCTGGAAGACGGGGATGCCTGGCGGCATATGTCAGACGGGCTGGCTGTTTTTCTCAGTCCCGGCAAATTTGCCTATTCGCCTTTCCCGGTTCGGTTCAGAGAATATGCGGAAGTGAACACCCAATTTTACCTGCTTCCGCTGATTCCGGTGTTTAACGGAGACGGGCAGTTTTTCGTCCTGGCACTCAGTCTGAACCAGGTTCGGCTGTTCGAAGGCACACGTGACCACGCAGCCCAGATTGCCATCGAAGACCTGGTGCCCCAAACCCTTCAGGACACTGTGGGGCATGACTACGAGCAAAAGTCATTGCAGTTCCGGACCGGGCAGACCGGATCGGGACAAAGCCACTATCACGGACAGGGACGGGGCAAAGATTACAGAAAAGAAGAGATCACAAAACACCTCAGAGAGGTTGACCGAAGCCTGAACAAGGTGCTTCGGGGCTATGATGCACCCCTGGTGGTTGCCAGCGTGGACTATATTTTTGCCATGTATAAAACAGTAAACACCTATGGCAACCTTTATCCGAAAAACATTTCAGGAAACCCGGATGAGGAGCATATGGAAAACCTGCACCAAAAAGCCTGGGCACTGTTGAAAGACGAATTCGAAAAACACCGCAACGATGCATTGCGGCAGTATGAGTTCCTGTCGAGCAAAGGCCGGAGCGCCTCCATTATAGATGATGTGGTACCGGCTGCAGAAGAAGGACGCATTGAAACCCTCTTCATTAAGAAGGATCAATCGCTTTGGGGAAGGGTGGATAAAGAATCCGGGAAAGTAATTGCCGACGGTGACCATTCACCAGGGAACCACTGCCTGCTCGACAGGGTGGCAAAGGAAGCCTTTTTGCAGGGGGGGAAAGTTTATATCCAGGATCCCGGCGAGATGCCGGCTGATACCCTGGCAGCTGCAAGCCTGAGATACTGACAGTTTATTGCGGATAGCGAATGCTGTATTCCCGCATTTTGTTGTAAAGCGTCTTTCTGTCTACCTGCAGTATCTCTGCCGCCCTTGATTTGTTGTTTTCAGCCTCCCGGAGCGCCTGCAGGATGGCTTCCTTTTCGGCAAACATGGCGGCCTGTTTCAGTGTTACAGGCCGCTTTGTTTGTTTCCCCGTGAGCGTTTCTGCATGCTGCCCTTCAATCCCATAATAGCGAATTTCATCGGGCAATGTATCGGCAGTCACCTGACTGCCCCCCGCAAGCAACACGCATCGCTTCACCACATTTTCAAGCTCACGTATATTTCCGGGCCAGGGATAAAGCAAAAAAACCTTTCGCACCTCATCGTCAATCCCCTTCACCGATTTACCGAAATCGGCATTGGCAAGCCTGATAAAATACCCGGTAAACACAAAAATATCATCTTTCCGCTTTCGCAAAGGAGGAATATTGATCTTGAACCCATTGATCCGATGGTACAGATCCTCCCTGAAATGATGTGCATGAACATACTTCATCAGATCCTCATTGGTCGCGGTAATGATCCGCACATCAACCGGAATCTTTTTATTATCCCCCAGGCGGCTGATGGATTTTTCCTGCAATGTCCTGAGCAGCTTAACCTGGTTGTCGGGGGAGAGGTTGCCCACTTCATCCAGAAATAATGTACCGCCACCGGCCTCTTCAAAACAGCCCTTCTTGTCTTTGATTGCACCGGTAAAAGCTCCCTGCACATGCCCGAACAGTTCACTGTTTGCCAGTTCACCGGGCAACGCCCCACAATCCAGTGCAACAAAAGGTTTGTTTTTCCTTTGGCTTTTGGCATGGATCGCCCGGGCAACATATTCCTTTCCCGCGCCTGTTTCACCCTCAATCAACACACTCAGATCACAGGGTGAAACCAGTTCCACATGGTTCATCACATTTTGCATGACCGCACTTTCTCCGCTGATAAAATCGTGCTGAAACAACCTGGTCTCCCCCGTGTCGCGATTCACTTCACGTCGAACAAGTTTCAGTATTTCCTCAGGGATCAGAGGCTTGGTCACATAATCCAGCGCCCCGGCCTGAATGGCTTTTACAGCTGTACGCACATCGGCATAGGCTGTCATGAAAACCACAGGCACCCGGGGATCAATCTTTTTGATTCGCTCAAACAACTCCATCCCGTCGGCATCGGGCAGCCGGTAATCGCAGAACACAAAAAAGATACCCCCGGCTTTTAGCGCTTTCAGCCCGTTATTGGCAGAATAAGCCACAACTGCATCAAAACCATTCTTCTGCAAATAGGTTTTCAGCTGTTTGCAAACAAAGGTGTCGTCATCAATAATCAATATTTTCGCCATACCTGTGCTTTCTGTGTCCGGAACAACAAATGTGGACAAAATTCCACACTCTAAATATACAAAAAAGGAACAGATGAAGGTTGCCGGCAGGTCATAATCTGATCATCCGGATTCGGCAACAAAAAAACCACTATATTTATGGCTTCCTTCAAATTATTTTTCAATGCATAAGCGGCTGGTCATCTTTTGTTTATTCTGCAGCATTTTTTTGCAGGGTTTTGCCTGGTCCGAACACCCCATGCTCGCCAGACCGGCATTGGCAGGTATGGACATATGGAATAAGGTCGAACCGGCAGAGGTAAAGCACCTGAAAACATTTCTGCTGGAAACAGAACACCGCCTTGAACCATTTCTGGCCAACCATGAGCAACGTGCCAGGACCAACCTCCCTCATTACCAGCCCAGGCCTGATGACCTGGCTTTTCAGGCCGGAGGGGATACAACCGACATTGTGATGCGGTTTTTCCATGCCATCCGCATTAATCCCGGCATGCAGATGCCGCTTTATCTTCACCTGCTCCCGGGCGAACCGGCAGAAAACCGTTACCCTGTCGGCTCTGTCAACCCCCGGGCCGGGAACAATAACCCACCCCTGCACCGGTCAACCCATATACGGCTCAGCGAAGGGGAAAAAGCCTGTCCGCTTGCCGTCCTGGTAACTGCCAACGATGAACCCGACTACGGATTTGACCTGGGCCTGTTTACCGATAACCAGACTGAATACGGTGCCCGTTACGGGTTCGGAGAGCAGCCCTTTGGAAACCCCAACCTGGCGTACAGCAGTCAGGCCCCTTTTCACATGGCCTTTTATCATGAGGCCGGCATTGTATACAAGGTTGCCCCTGAACTGAACTGCACCTTTCTTGACTACCGGACAGACCTTTTCAGGGAGTTGTCCGTATTTGCCTTCAACAATGAACAGCATTACTGGGGGTGGCGTTTCCTGGGATGGAGCATGCACTACGCAGGAGACATCACCATGCCCTATCACAGCAAACCCCTTCCCGGTTACAGCACAACCCGCATGTTGTGGATCAACCTGAAAGCCATGCTCGGATTCCCGCAAGACGTGCAAAATGCCATCCAGCTGGTCTCAAACAGGCATACCGCCATGGAAGCTTACCAGCGACAGGAGTTTCGCCAGGCCTACCTGACAAAAAATTACAACCACCCCTTTTTCCGGGCACTGGCCATTCCCGGGTTTCCGGTGCCCTTTTACGATAACTTCATACGGGCCGGTGCATCCTACGGAGCGGCCCGCAAATCATTGCATGCAGACATTGTTCTGGCTGATCACCTGCCCGGTTACATGGTGTCGGACCCCACGATCGAAGTCAGCAATATGCCACAACTGAAAAATGTGGCCATGCTGGTTCATTCCGAGCAAGGCGAAGAATCGGCCGAAGCACTGAATGCCATGATCGCTGAACGATTGAGTGCATACAGCATGACCATACGGGCTTTACTCATATCCGTTATTCAGGAGGCCGGTCTTTCCGGTCGGGATCAACCCCCGGCTACCTAGAACAGACAATGATACTGCCCATAAAACGCCTGTTTTCGTGTAAACCGATAAAAATTAATACATTTGGACACCTGAAACATTCACCAAAACATCATATTATGAAAAAATCATTGTTTATAACAGCATTGCTTATTTCCGGCCTGGCCTGGGCCGGCTTTGCACAGGAAAACAACGGCAACGAATTATGGACACCGCAGTATATGGTCGAAAACTTCAAAAATGTCGGAGGCACAGCGATCTCACCCGACGGGGAGTGGATCGCCTTCACCGTTTCCGAATCCCGGACGGAAGGAGAAAGAAGCGACTACCTGACCCATATTCATCTTGTGAAAGCTGACGGCACAAGACAATTCCAGCTGACCCGCGGAGATGTTTCGGCCGGCAGCCCCAGCTGGTCGCCCGATGGCAATTACCTGACCTTTACCTCTGCAAGGGGTGGCGACGGCAACCAGCTATGGATGATCGATCCATTCGGAGGGGAAGCCTGGCAACTTACCGAAGCAGAAGGCAGTGTGGGGCGTTACCAGTGGTCAAACAGCGGATCGCGCATTGCATTCACGATGACTGATCCGCTTTGCGAAGAACAACAGCGCCGCCGAAGAGAAAGGGAAGACGTCAATGTGGAGGGTGAAGATTTGCGCTACAGCCATTTATATGTGTTTGAGGTTGACCCTGAAGACAACAATCCCGCAGAAATACAACGGATCACAGAGGGTGAATTCCACGTGGGCAGCTTTGACTGGTCGCCCGATGATCAGACCATCGCTTTCGACCACCAGGATCGCCCCGGCCTTGAATACTGGCCCACCACGAGCATTTCCACCGTACCCTCAGAAGGTGGGGATGTCACCGAACTGATTGACCTGGGCGGCGGAGACACCAACCCCCTGTACTCGCCCGACGGCAACTACCTGGCCTTCACCACCGACAACGGTGAACCGGTCTGGCCCGGGTTTGATGTGATCATGGTACTTGACCTGTCAGACGGCTCCATGATGCAGCTGGGTCAGACACATGATGATGAGCCATCCATCATGGAATGGTCGCCCGACGGATCAGAGATCTTTTATGTGGAACTTAACCGCACCTCTTTAGACCTCTTTGCCATGCCGGTAACAGGCGAAAATGCACAATATCGTCAGGTCACCGATGCACCCGGCAGGTTTTCCGGATTTTCCCTTTCGGGGGATGCGTCTGTACTGGCAGCCGTCCACCAGGATTTTGACAAAGCTCCGGATGTGATTGTTTCCAATGTATCCGCCTTCCACCCAACCCGTCTTACCGACATCAATGCCGGTTACGAGCAAACAGAGATTGCCAGGGCAGAAGTGATCCGTTATGAATCATTTGACGGCACCATGATAGAAGCCCCGCTGATCTACCCCCTTGACTATGAGGAAGGAAAACAATACCCCGTACTCCTTCATGTGCACGGCGGGCCCACCGGTGTTTTCGGAGAAAGCTACGTGGCCGCCCCGGG
>PWIY01000049.1 GCA_003560215.1 Bacteroidales bacterium
GTTTGATGGCGGATGCCACGGTTGGGTTTGCTGATAAGTGTGTCAAGGGCATCACACCGAATTACGAAAGGATCGGGGACCATCTGCGTAACTCCCTCATGCTGGTGACTTCACTGAGTCCGCATATCGGCTACGACAAAGCTGCTGCCATTGCCAAAAAGGCCCACGAAGATGGCACCACCCTGAAGGAGGCTGCCATGCAGATGAAACTGGTAAGTGAGGAAGATTTTGACCGGTGGGTTGACCCGGGAGCGATGATATAATCCAGTCAGCAAAAAAAAGGGACCTGCTCAGGGTCCCTTTTTTTTGTTATGCCTCAAAGGCGATTTTCAAATTCTTAGTAATGCCACAGATCCATCTCAAAGTTCCTGATGTCTTCCCTGATCCGGTCTGACTCCAGCAGCTGATCGAGGCGTTCTTCGAAATATTCGCTGATTACGCGTCCGTCAGGTCTTTGCTCGCGGTAAACCGTTGCAGTGAAAAACCGGCGGATAAAGAAATCATCATACGAAATCTGCTGCCCGTCATTCCGTCTGTTGTATACCGGGGCATTGGCAAGCGATTCGCGTGCATCTGAAAATGGAATCCAGAACAGGGTTTCAAATACATCCAGGAATTCTCCGGTGTCCTCATCTCTGACAAGCCTGGCCGGAGCCAGTCCGATGATGCGTACATCCATGACACCCCGCCGGGTATCCACAAACCACTCTTCCTTGATCCGGAAAATATACACTTCGCTGGGCTCGAAATCAATGACCACCGTTTGTGGCCTTGTTTCTCCTTCAGGCACAAAAGTTTCGGTGCGGCCCAGATCCCTGAATAATTCCTCGGGGTCAAGCGGATCACCCTCAAAACTTTCATCATCCACGTCATAAGCCCTGATGGCACCGGACATGATGGAATCCTGCAAAACCTGCATCAGGCTCCGGTACCCGCCGGAAGGATCCTCCGGAAAATACAGGGGCTGATTCATCGTTTGACGGACGTCGATGTTCTGCCATATTCTTTTGGACCACAGTACATCCGCCTCCCTCACGTAGGGAAGCTCAACCGGCTTGCGTTCTTCCACGGCACGGCGTTCAAAAACACCGTCTCTGGGTCTTTCACGTTCTGCTTCCTGTGCATTCCCGGGCAGGGAAAAAAGCAGGCCCATTGCAGCTAAGATCACTAAATATTTTGCCATTGGTATGCCTCCGATTATTTGTTGTCTTTAATTGATGGTAAAAGCGATGGCTCCCAGATTCCTTTCTTCGCCATCGGGGCCCGGCCTGGTTGTGATACCACGGAAAGTGATTTCCTGGCCGCTGCGCGCACTGTTGATCACGCGCACCATTTCATCGGTCAGGGAAGCACCGTCTTCCTGGCGATAGCGGCGGAATTCACCGGCAACTACCGTGGTCATTTCAAAACGGCCTATTTCAAAGCTCATGTCAAACTCAAAACGATCCATGGCCGCTGTGATCCTTCCTGCTGCAACCAGTAACTGACGGTCAACACGTCCTTCCCTTCGCCCTGCAATAGAGGCCACGGGGTCAGGCACTGTACGGGCGCGGAATTCGCTTACGCCCATGGTTCTGGTTTCACCGCCCACCAAGGCGTTTACGGAAACAGTCACGTTTTCGGTTCCGGGGTCAACGCGGACCATATATGATCCGTCATCTCCACGGACCAGTTGTGCACCTGACGAAACACTGGGCCTGATATTTTCGGTGGGAACCCCGGGCACGGAGATGGACACCGGATTGTCAAGCCCGATGTAAAATAGGTTCATCCTGTCTGCTGATACCGTTGCGGTGGGGCGTTCCACTGTGTATTCGGTTTCAAAACGGTGCTCTTCCACCACGCCCGCAGGTGAGGTCATCCGGATCACGCCGGTGTGGCGCTGTGTACCGGGACTCCTGGCGGGAACCCTTAATCGCCCGACACCATCGGACACTGGTACTGACCCGATGCCATCCACCACAACATCCGGATCCTGCCGGGTATCATAGGCTGCCACAAACACATCTGCTTCGTAATAGTCGCCTTCCATTACAATCTGGCTGCGTGGCACAACCCTTGCTGCGATTTCATCGAAACGGAAATCTCCGGCGTGTATCAGGTCAAACAGCATATTGACCGCATCAAATTCTGCGTTCCGTACCTCTGTAACCAACCGCTGCAGGTTGGTGGCCACGGCCACTGAAATGACCCGGTCAAAGTTCATCTGTTGCCAGTTCACCCGGCGATCCTGTACGTAAAACGGTCCTTCCACATCCAGTCCGAGCTGGATGGATTGTCCGTGCTGATCAAGAATGCTGTCAATGGAATTGGTAAAGTCGGTAATTTGTTCCCTGAGGATAAATGCCCGCGTACCCGGCCCGCCATCACGCGCACCAGGATCATGGCTGTTTTCCACCAGCCAGTAACGCGAGGATATGCTGTAGTTGTCTTTTCTGCGTGAGTCTATCAGGTCGAGCGTATCCGCTTCTTCAAAAGATATGCCGTTGACTTCGGCCAGCATTTGTGTACGATTGGTTAAAATATAGTCAACCAGGGAGTCTGCCAGCTCTCTGAGGTACAGTGCTTCGCCATAAAATGGTTGTACGTGTTGTTCAGAAAACAGCAATTCCTGTTCCCGGAAGTCATCGTAAACCATATCCACCTTCATCTCGAAATTCCTGTTTGTCTCCTCAATCCCCCTGTTGATCAAAGGGAAGGAATCGAGTACCTCCACGGACACGTTCAGTGCCATGAGGGCCAGGAAGATCAGATACATCAAGCCGATCAGTTTTTGCCTGGGGGTTTGTTTTCCACCTGCCATAATTCTTTACTTATATCTGAAACTATGCTTGAAAAAAGCAAAAGTCTAATTAACGGTTTACATTGAAATTCATTGCGGAAAGCATGTTTCCGTAAACACTGTTGAGTGATTTAATGTTTGCGGTAAGCTTTTCCATCTCTTCCTTGTATTCTTTTGAACTTTCCGCTGATGCACTGATGTTTTCCACCACTGTGCTCATGGTGTCGTGGTACTTTTGGGTTGCTTCCGACTGTGTGGATGCCGCCTGCATTTGCAGTTCATAGGCAGTGTTCAGTGCCGAAAGGCTCTTTGTCAGCCCTTCAGTGGCTTGCAGGTTTTCCCTGGCATTGGTGGCTGTTTGCTTATAGGCACTGCTCATGTCACTCATGGAATCTACGGCCTGCTTCAGGTTGCTGTTGTATTCCTCAGCAAGGCTCAGATCGTGTTTGAGGTATTCAGATTTGTTTTTGTAGGATTGGCTGAGCTCAAGAACCGACTGAGAGGCACTTTCCATATTTTTAATGTACTGGTTGGTAGCAACCGTTGCATTGGAAAGGTCTGCCAGCTTGGCAGCATTGTCGCTGAGGTTCCGAAGGCCTTTGCCAAGGTTGTTGATCAGTTCCGGCCCGATGTCAGCTTCCTCCATGAGTTTGTCAAGGTTTGATGAAAGGGTAATATTTTGCTGGGTTGCAGGAGCTGCTGCTCTCAAACTCCTTGATTCAGGCAGTGTTTCTGACTCAATTCCTGCAAGTTCAGGATATACAAGGCTCCAGTCCGGTTCTTCGTGCACATGCTCAAAGGCTGAAAAGAAAAACACCATGGCTTCCACGCCCATACCGATTACCAGGGCATAGTCTGCAAATGGCCAGTGCATGATCTTAAAAAGCGCTCCGAGAATTACCAGTGAAGCTCCCCATCCGTAGAGCCTGGACATGAAGGTTTTCCATATTTTTGTTCTTGCGAATTTCATCTGTTATTGATTTTGATTGTTTATTTATTGGCTTAATTAATATACATTGGAAGCACCGCGACCATCATCCCTGTCGCGCCCGGGATAGGTCTGTATGCTGCGGAATCCGATATAGGACTTTGCTGTATCCTGGTATTCGTATGTCCTTGTGCTGACCTGCAGGAAGTACCCGATATCTTTCCAGGATCCTCCCCTGACTACTTTTCGTTTCAGTGACGGAGGATCATCTTCAGCGGCCTCGTACTGATAATCAGGGCTCAGGTCGTGTGCGAAGTTGTAGAAAGATTCGTCATAGGCATTGCGCGTCCATTCCGACACGTTACCAGCCATATCGTACAATCCATAATCATTGGGAGGGTAATACCCGGCGATGACCGTATACAAACCGCCGTCGTCGGTATAATTGCCTCTGAGGGGCTTGAAGTTGGCCAGAAAACAACCTTCCGAGTTCCTCATGTATGGACCGCCCCATGGGTACGGACTGTGCTCAAGCCCTCCGCGTGCGGCATACTCCCACTGTGCCTCTGACGGAAGCTCAAAGTCCATGGCAAATGGCTGATCCCTTCCTGCAAGATAACTGTTCAGGTACTGGGTGCGCCAGACATTGAATGCCCGGGCCTGCACCCAGTTGACCCCGACAACAGGATAGTGGTCATAGGTGGGGTGCCAGAAGTATTGTTTGGTCATGGGCTCATTGTAGGAATAGGAGAAATCCCTGATCCAGGCCAGTGTATCGGGGTAAATATGGACTGACTGCTCCTCGACCAGGTCGCCCCGGGGTATTTCTCCGTCACGGTCTCTGGCAGCCCTTTGCAGATCAACGGTGAAGTACCTGTAGATCAGCTGCCTGGTGTCAATCTCCCGCCGGCGGAAAAAACGTTCCGCTTCGGGCAGGTAAAGCTCGGAAAGGATGTCCCGCTCTTCCTCACCATCCCAGCGGATCCTTTCATCCCAGTTCAGCATGGGAGGATCCAGGGGCATGCCATATTCATCCTCCAGAATTTCGAAGTCTTCATTGATAACGGACAGCAGGCTTCTTGCCAGGGAGTCCCTTACCCAGTGCACAAACTGGCGATACTGGTTATTGGTGATCTCTGTTTCGTCCATGTAAAATGCAGGCAGTGAAACAGTTCTGCTTCCGGCATTCTGGGAATAGGCAATGTCCTGGTCGGACGGACCCATGGTAAAACTTCCCATCGGGATGTACACCATTCCGGGCGGATCTGCGTAAAAGGCATCGGGTCTGTTCTGTACACCCACGAGGTGCCCCCGGTCGCCTCTTCCGATCCAGCCGCAACCGGTAAATAAAATCGCAGCTAATGCAACAGTCAGTATTCTTTTCATGGTGGCTTCAGGTTATAGTGGCCATTTCCTATTGTTCTTTTCCTGTTTTTTTGCCAATGATAATCAAAATTATATCGACTTGAACGGCAAAATTACAAAAATCTTATATTTCGCTGTATCTCTTCTATTCTTTCCAGCCCCAGATCAAAACAATACTGGAGCATCACTTCATGGCTTCCGTAGCTTCGCCCCATCCTTCCGATGGGAGATGTGGTTACATCGTAGGAATAGCCGAAGCTGATCTGGTCAAAACTTACCCCCAGCATGAATACCACGGCATCCTGAGGTCTATAACTAACGCCCCCCCAAAAGCGGTTATTGTATGTAACCATTGTATTCAGGTCGTACTGGAAGGAAGACAGGTCTGTTTTTAACAATGCTGACGGGCTGATTACATAATCCGGGTTTCCCGGCCAGGTGAGGTTGTAGCCCGCGGTTGCGTAGGCATGGCGGTGCAGTGAATAATCACTGTCCGCAAGGCCTCCACGGGCCTGCCTCAGTTGAGAAAAAGAGAGGCCTGCCCAGGCCTCATCGTCCAGCATATAGAATCCGCCAATGGCAAAGTCGGTAAAAATATGGCTTTCTTCATTTCCGACCAGCACCGGGTCACCCGGATCGATGGGGTTAAGCGATGAAAAATCTATGCGTTTATCCTGGAATCCGATCTGTCCACCCAGACCCAGACGTCCCATACCCAGGCTAAGATGGTAAGCGTATGAAATTTTTACCCCGACATTGGTTTCCGGCCCCAGCTGATCCTGCAAGAAGCCTAGGCCGATCCCTCCACCTAAGAAGGGTATGGGTGCATCCACATTCAGGCTGTATGTTTCGGGGTTCAGCCGGTTTCCTTCATCGTCCCGGAATCCCACCCACTGCTGGCGGGCAATGGCTGTGGCACATATGGCCTGTCGCATTCCGGCCACACCGGGATTGATGCCCATGTTGTTGAACATATTGTGGCTGAATTGGGCCTCCTGCTGCGAAAAAGCCATTCCGCAGAAGGTGAAAGAAAGAAAAATTACAATGAGGCCCTTTTTAATCATCTATGATGCCTTTATGCGATGGATTATTGTGTGAACGAAAAAATCTTAATGTTATTGAATCCTGCTAAAAAACAGTCAAAAATACAATAAATATTTAAACCGGACGGTGTTTTCAAGCCGCTTTGTACATTGGTTCAATGGCTTATACAAACTTTTGATAAACCTGCCACCATTTTTCAGGTATTTCATTCTGGCAGGCTTCCTGGTAGTCTCTGTATGAGCAGGGAACCAGAAACTGCCTGTCGTATTTGCTTTGCAGCTTGGGCGGGCAGGGAACCTCCATCCACCAGCGGTCACTTTTTTTGCTTTTGTAAAAGTTGATCTTATTCTGAAACTCCTTGATCGATACCACATACTTGATAAAATCGGCCGAGTCTTTGATATGTTTATCCGGAAAGTCTTCCTTGCGGTTATAGAAACCGTCAATAAAATACCAGATCATCTGAGCCACCAGATGGGTTGTTTGCTCACCGTGATCGTAAGCCGGGTTGATCTCATAAAAGCCAATGGAGCTGAGCTTATCACTTAATCCGGCATAGCGGACGATCTGGCA
>PWIY01000005.1 GCA_003560215.1 Bacteroidales bacterium
GTTCTGTTTCCCTGCCGGCCGTGGCATTTCCAATGGCAATGGCCTCAATGCGGTAGGCATCCGCCAGGCTCTGGATTTTAGCCATCGCCTGTTTTTTCTGCCCCACAGGCGGATGGGGATATATATTTTCATTGTGCAGCAACCGGCCTTCCTCATCCAGGCAAACCACCTTACAGCCCGTGCGATAACCCGGATCAATGGCCATGATTCGCTTCTGGCCCATGGGTGGGGCAAGCAAAAGCTGTCGCAGGTTCTGACCGAATACCTCAATCGCCTTTTTATCTGCAGCTTCTTTCAGGTAATTCCTCGTCTCTGTTTCAAGTGATGGCAGCAAAAGCCTCTTATAGGCATCCTGCAACGCCAGCCTCACCTGTTCGCTGCATACCCCCTGCCCTTTTATGAACAACTCCTCCAGTATGCGCAATCCCGATTCCTGATCCGGCGCAATCTGCACTTTAAGCAGGCCTTCTTTCTCGCCCCTGAACATGGCAAGCAAACGATGAGAAGGAGCCTTGTCAGCTTTTTCAGACCAGTCAAAATAGCTTTTGTACTTTGTTGCTTCTTCTTCTTTTCCACGGGCTACCCTGCATGTCAGTAAAGCCTCCCACTTCATCAGGCGACGCAAACGGTCGCGCGATCGCCTGTCCTCACTGATCCATTCCGCCATAATATCGCGGGCCCCTGCCAGTGCATCCTCTGCCGATTCAAGTTCCCGTTCAGGGTTCACAAAATCCGCTGCACGTTCCATCAGGTCTGCTGACCGCTGATCCATTACCAGCCGGGCCAGGGGTTCCAGCCCCTTTGAAACAGCCACACTTGCCCTGGTTTTCCGTTTGGGGCGATAGGGCAGGTAAATATCTTCCAGTTCTGAAAGGGATTTGGCCTGTTGTATGGCTTTTTCCAGTTCCGGGGTTAATTTCTCCTGCTCCCGTATGGAGGACAGTACCGTCTCTCTTCGCTTGTCCAGTTCTTCCAGCCGGGATAAAAGGTCACGTACAGAGGTAATCTGCACCTCATCCAGTGATCCGGTCATCTCCTTCCGGTACCTGGAAATGAAAGGGACGGTGGCCCCGGACTTCAGCAGAGAAACTGTCTGTTTTATACTACCGGCGGGAATCCCTGTCTGTTCAGCAATGGTTTTTGTATATGTATGATTATTTTCTGCCATGTAGCGATCATTATTTTTCAGCCGCAGGAAAATACATCCGTATCTGCTGTGCACGCCCGAAACTGCGGCGGTGGTAAGGACTCAACCCATATTTATCAATGGCACGCCTGTGAACGGGCGTGGGGTAGCCTTTATTTCGATTCCAGCCATACTGGGGATAGATTTCGTGAAGCTCATGCATATATTCATCCCTGGCCGTCTTTGCCAAAACTGAGGCTGCGGCCACTGAGAGGTAAGTGGCATCCCCCCTAACCACACATTCATGGGGAATGTTTCTGTAGGGGTTAAAGCGGTTTCCGTCCACAATGATCATCTCAGGCTGGGGGTCCAGTTTCTCCAGGGCAAGGTGCATGGCCAGGAAACTGGCCTGAAGGATATTCATTGTATCAATGGTGGTATGATCCACAACTCCGACTCCGAATGACAGGCTAGTGGCAGTGATCAGGTCGCGCATCTGCAAACGGGCCTGCACAGACAACTGCTTGGAGTCATTCAGGCCGGCACGCAGCGCAGCATCAGGATTTCTGGGAAGGATCACTGCGGCAGCCACAACAGGTCCGGCCAGGCATCCGCGGCCGGCTTCATCGCAACCGGCTTCCGGAAATGCTTCACCGAAACAAAGTGCTAAATTGGGATGAACAACTGTCATTCGGGTATTATACAGACTTCAGTATGCTATCAAAAATCAACCGGCCGTCCTCATTGCCCAGTTCGTCGTCAGCAGCACGCTCAGGATGAGGCATCATCCCGAACACATTGCGCGTTGCATTGCAAATGCCCGCAATGTTTTCCACGGATCCGTTGGGGTTGGAAGCGGCTGTGACCTCTCCCTTCTGATCACAGTAGCGAAAAAGCACCTGTTGGTTGTCATTCAGCCCTTCCAGGCCTTTATCATCAATAAAAAACTGCCCCTCTCCGTGGGCAATGGGTATCTTCAGGGGTTCACCGGTTTTGACAGTGCGGGTCACAAGACTGTCGGCTGTTTCACTCCGGATGTAAGTATTTCGGCAGATAAAGCGGTGATCGGGATTGTGCAGCAAAGCTCCCGGCAAAAGATGGGCCTCACAAAGAATCTGAAACCCATTGCAAATCCCAAACACATAACCGCCCTTACGGGCAAAATCAATTACCTGATCCATGATGGGGGAGAAACGCGCAATGGCACCCGACCGCAGGTAATCTCCATAAGAAAACCCCCCGGGCAAAACAACAAAATCAACCCCCTGCAGGTCGGTGTCTTTATGCCACAAAGCCACCACCTCCCGGCCCAGTTTCTTCTTCAATACATATATCATATCATGGTCGCAGTTGGACCCCGGGAAAACCACTACTCCAAACTTCATAAAATGCTTTTTTATTGATGCGTGACAAAGGTACGCATTTGTCAAAAAATAAAGAATGCCGAAAACCGCCCGGCTAGTATCAGCAATAACAAAATTGAAAAAACAGCTTCAGCCAGTTTCCGGTTGCGCATATCGGAAAAGAATACGGCAAGGGCAATGCTCAGGGGAATGATCAGCACGCCATGATGCACATAAATATAATCCAGGGTGACCAGGTAGGTCAACACAGAAAACAGGAAAAACAAAGACAACACCGTGATACGCTTTCTTATCCTGATGGGTTTGTCGGGCAGATAAAGCAGTTGCAACCGTAAAAAGGCAAACACCGACAACAGTCCGAGCGCCACAGCAAAGGCCTGTTGGTAGATATCCAGCGACTGCCGGAAAACTTCCAGTGGCTGAATGAAAATGCTGATGGCATCAAGCTTTTCACCAAGCTTGTCAAACATATAATAATACAAACCCAGAAAAAAAAACGGAATGACATATCCCATCAGGGCTGCCAGTAAAGTGCGCAGATTAACCGGGAAATAAAGAAAAAGGGAAAAAATCAGCAGCAGTAAAAGCGGCAGGGCCGGATAGTAAAACAACCCGGCAACTCCCATCAGCAGCCCCACATTCAGAACCTCCATAATGGCCTGTCTTTCGTGATAGACCTTAAAAATTTTGTTCAATGCCAAAAGCAAAAAGACATTGGCCAGCAACACAGGGTGGAGTGAGATCATTCCGGGAGTGCTGCTCATCAGCAACAGGTAAAGCAGGCCGGGCAGGGCTGAAAAACGATCCGTCAGGCCTTTGGAGGTGGCAATGTGGTTCAGAAAAAAGACCTGCCCCATCAGCAGGACAAACGCCAGAACCAGGGACATTTGCGGATAATTTGTAATCCATGGAACGAGAAGTTCAAAAAACGGAGCGTTGTCATCTGCGATCCGGTCAGGCATCCCATCGGGAAACAGGAAAGCCCGCATCCAGAAAAGAACCCCAAAAAGGATCAGCAAAAAAGGAGTGTACCACTGGGCTTTTCTGAATGTGCGGATTAACATTGCTCAGGATGCTGATTATTTCAATAGGTCTTTTCCAATATCTCTGCGGTAATACTTCCCCTTAAAATCAACAATACGTGCATTTGCGTATGAAACAGACTGTGCACTTTCCAGGTCATCGGCCAAAGAGGTAACCGCTATGACACGCCCGCCACTGGTTACCAGTTGCCCATCCTCTGATTTAACACCCGCATAAAACAACTGGCTGCCGGAAACCCCGCTTGTCCCTTCAATGGCATATCCCTTTTCATATGCAGCAGGGTAGCCGCCACTGGTAAGCATTACCGTCAGGGCGTAACGGGGGGATATTTCAGGGGCACAATCTTTTAATGTGCCGTTACAAACAGCCTGCATCAGTTTCACCAGGTCAGATTCCAGGCGGGGAATGATGACCTCTGCCTCCGGATCTCCAAGACGTACGTTGTATTCAATGACATAGGGGCTTCCGTCAACCAGCATCAGCCCGAAAAAAATAAACCCCCGGTAATCAATCTCCTCCTTCCGGATGCCTTCAATGGTGGGTTTGATGATGCGTTCTTCAATGCGGTTCATCACCTCCGGTCCGGCAAAAGGCACCGGGCTCACTGCACCCATCCCGCCGGTATTGGCACCGGTGTCATGATCTCCGACACGTTTGTAATCCCTGGCCGAAGGCAACAACTGGTATGATTCTCCGTCGGTAAGTACAAAGACCGACATTTCCCTTCCTTTGAGAAACTCCTCAATGACCACCGTGCTGGAGGCTTCACCGAATTTTCCGTCGTGGAGCATTTCATCCAGGGTCTGTTCAGCTTCTTCGCGGGTTGCACAGATCACCACACCTTTTCCGGCAGCCAGTCCGTCGGCTTTGAGCACGTATGGCGGCGAAAACCGCCCCAGAAACTCCCTGGCCTCCGCAGCCTGATCACGGTTAAATGCCCGGTAAGCTGCCGTGGGGATCTGGTGCCGCTCCATGAAAGCTTTGGCAAAGGCCTTGCTCCCTTCCAGCCGGGCCCCTTCAGATGAGGGCCCGATAAACATGACCCGCTTCAGCTGCTCCTCTGAGGCAAAATAATCTGCCAGCCCCTTTACAAGCGGCTCCTCGGGCCCCACCACCACCATATCAACGCCATGTGAGATGACAAAGCCACCCACTGCCTCCTTATCATTTGGATCTAAAGCCACATTCTCGCCGCAGAGCGCTGTCCCGGCATTCCCGGGGGCAATATACAGCTTTTCACACAGGGGGCTCCGGGAAATTTTCCATGCAATGGCATGTTCACGACCACCGCCGCCAATCAACAAAATTCGCATATACCAAGGTTCAGGTTCAATCATAAAATACCGCCAAATTTACTGAAAAATAAGCGGATGAAAGAAGTTATTATTTGCTAATTTTGCGAATAACAGAACCACTCAACCCTGCTCACTTAACAAGTTTCCTGATGATGCATACACAGATTCCTGTAAATATTTTTTCTGAAATCGGCCACCTGGAAGGAGTCATCATTCATTCACCGGGACCGGAAGTGGAAAACATGACCCCGGAAAATGCGGAACGTGCCCTTTACAGCGACATTCTGAACTTATCGGTGGCCGGAAAAGAGTATGAGCAATTCAGGGGAATTCTTCAAAAAACCACACGGACATTTGAGGTCAGGGAATTGCTGGCGCATATTCTGGGGTTCGAAGAAGCCAGGAAGGATCTGGTAAGAAAAATATGCTTCAATGAGCGTGCCGGGTTTATTTGCGAGGAGTTGCTGCAGATGGACAATCACGCATTGGCCAAAGCCCTCATTGAAGGGGTACTGATCCGGAAAAACTCACTGACCAACTTTCTGAGCAAAGAGCGCTTCGCCCTGAGGCCACTTCACAACTTTTTCTTCACAAGGGATGCAGCCGTTTCCATTTATAACAATGTACTTGTAGGGGCCATGGCTTCACCCGTCAGATTAAGGGAAAGCCTGATCATGGAAGCCATTTTCAACCATCATCCTGTGCTGAAGACCAGAACAATCAACCCCAACCCTTCGCCGGCCAGGGACCTGAAAAACTCCGGCATTGCCATTGAGGGGGGTGATGTATTGATCGCAAGGGATGACATCCTCATTTGCGGCATCGGATCCCGGACAAGTACGCAGGGAATTGATTTTCTCATAGACGACCTGAAACAGACAGGAAAAACACAACACATCCTGGTCCAGGAGCTTCCGCTCACCCCGGAATCCTTCATACACCTCGATATGGTATTCACCTTGCTGGATAAAGACATTTGCATGATCTATGATCCCATTATCATGAAAATGAATAAATACCAGACGGTGCATATCTGCCTTGAAGGAGGCGGGGTAAAGTTTATCAGGGAAATAAAAAACCTGCCGGAAGGGCTGAAAAAACTGGGGATGGATCTCCAAACCGTTTATTGCGGAGGCAACGACGATCAGTGGATCCAGGAAAGAGAACAATGGCACAGTGGCGCCAACTTTTTTGCAACCGGTCCCGGCCGGATCATTGGGTATGCCAGAAACACCCACACCCTTGATGCCCTGGATAAAGCAGGGTTTGCCATTTTGAACGCACAGGACATTTTGGGTGGAAAAGTTAACCCGGAGGATTACGCCCGTTATGTGGCCGCCATTGAAGGATCCGAACTGCCAAGAGGTGGCGGGGGTGCCCGCTGCATGACCATGCCCGTTAGCAGAAAACCCATCAGTTAAAGTTTTTTATGATGCACAAGCAAACATCCAATTATCTGACTTTGCTGGCTGTCATCCTTGCCTTTACGGCTTGCACACGGCCCCTGCCTTCAGACATCAACCTGGAGCAAACACACAACCCCGAAGGACAAAAGATCATGATGCCCGGCATGGGCACAATTGGCATGATTGAGGAAGGCCGGGTCATGGTATACTACCGGGATCAAAGCGGAGATTGGGTGCCCGATGAAGCCTCCACATTCACCACTCCGGAGCCCAACAACGGGGTGCTTGCCATGGGCATGGGAACCATCGGGGTGTTACAGCAGGACATCA
>PWIY01000238.1 GCA_003560215.1 Bacteroidales bacterium
GCCCAGCGCTCGTTTGCGCCAGGGTCATTGGGGGCTTCCTCCAACTTGCGGGCCCGTGGCCCCTCAAACTTCATCCCCCCAACGGGAGGGCAAAACTACACAAAAATTTTCTGCCAGGACCTACTAAGGTACGAAAAAAATCAAATAATTTGCAAAAAAATCATCTGAATTTTATCCCATTAAATGGCAGTCAAGGAATTAGGACCCGAAAATTCCATATTTTTGTTTCCGCTGGTCTGCAAAGGGAATCCGGCCATAACTGCCCGACTTGAAACAACCGGAATATTAGCACAGGCGGAATTATAGTACAGTCATCCTTATTGCATTAAAGACAGCCTAATTATAGCTCAGACGATCTGATGACGCATCACACAATTCAAAAAATCAGGGCCATTGCCATCATAATTGCCGGAGCCTTTGCCCTTCTTTATGTTTACACCTTCCTGCATGAGGGAGGTCATGCACTGGCAGGCCTGCTTTATGGCGGAAGCATTGAAAAGTTTGTGCTGGGGCTGAATGCCCATGTGCGCATTTCCGGTGCGGATTTTACCCCGTTCGGTGCTGCCCTTTTTCACGTTGCCGGCGCATTGTTGCCGTTAACGACCCTGGTCATCATTCTGGGAATTTATAACCCAGGGCATAAAAACACTTACTACCACTTTTTTCACGGACTGTTCGGGTTCGGGATTGTCGGATCCCTGCTTGCGTGGATTGTCATTCCGGTAATGGCGGTATTCTCCGAACCTCCGGCTGGCGACGATGTCACAAAGTTCCTGCAGACCACAGGCATTCACCCCCTGATGGTCACGCTGGCATCTATTGTGTTGGCAGCAGGGATGCTTTTCTGGATCATAAAACTTGGCATTCCGCAAAAATTAATAGCACATAACAAGGAAGTTTTTGGCCCGGGCAAGAACAGTTACACGGGCTAGAACGGTCACCCGGGCAGGAAGAGTTACCCGTACAAAAATGGTTACCCGGGCAAGAAAGGTTAAATACAGGTGGCTACAGGTAAATACAGGTGGCTACAGGGCCGGCAAGGCAAACTGCGGAGCCCCAAACAAAAAAACGTACCTTTGATTTATAAAACCAACACCTGAATGCCCCGATCCGGTTCCATATACGAGCGTTTTACCGCCCATGTCAAACAGCACAAGCTTCTTCTGAAAGCACAAAAGGCGCTGCTGGCTGTCAGTGGCGGCATGGACTCCATGGCCATGGCCGAACTGTTCCGGGGCACCTCCTACCCTTTTGCCGTTGCCCATTGCAATTTCCAGCTCCGGGGGCAGGAATCGGAAGATGACCAGGCCTTTGTGGAACAGCAGGCAGAAGCCCTGGGGGTGGATTGTTACACTAAGCGATTCGATACAGAAGCTTATGCTCAGCAACATAAACTTTCCATACAGATGGCTGCCAGGGAACTGCGTTATCAATGGCTGGAAGAAACGCGGCTGCGAACAGGCTGCGATGTTGTGGCAACAGGCCACCACCTGGATGATGCCATTGAAACCTTGCTGATCAATCTCTCGAGGGGGACCGGGGTCGAAGGCTTGAAAGGCATCCCAATAAAAAACCAAAACGTGATCAGGCCAATGATGTTTACGGGCAGGGAAGAGATTGCCCTGTTTGTTCAGGAGCAAAACCTCCCCTTCCACGAAGACCAAAGCAACCAGGAAACAAAATATTTAAGGAATAAGATCAGGCATCAGGTTCTCCCTGTTCTGAAAGAGATCAACCCGGAACTTTGCGGCACCATTGAAGATTTTTTTTCAAGGATGCAGGCTGCAGCCACATTCTATCATCTTAAAGTCGATCAGGCCAGAATAGCCTGCGTTAAGCAGTCGGGCAGGGAAACGCATATCCTGCTCAGACCTTTGCTGCATTTGGCACATCCTGAAATTCTCCTTTATGAATTCCTGAAAGATTTCGGATTCAATCCGGCCATGTGCAAAGACATTTTTGCAAAAATCAAGGTTCAGCCAGGAAGGATATTTTCTTCCGCCACCCACCACCTGCTGAAAGACCGGGATAAACTGATTATTTATCCATTTGATGAAAAAACCGGCCGGGTTAGGGCATGTGAGATAAAAGCAGGGGATAAGAGCCTCCATCTTGGGAAGCAGCACTTCACCTTCAGGGCGGCAAACATCGAAGATATCAGCAAGCTTCCCACTGACCCACACGTACTTACAGCAGACCTTGACAAACTTGAATTCCCCCTGACCCTGCGCCCCTGGAAACCCGGCGACAAAATGGTTCCCCTGGGAATGAGCGGCCATAAGAAAGTGAGTGATCTGCTTACCGAAGCCAAAGTGCCACGGCATCAAAAAGATGAGGTTCTGGTTTTAACCTCTGAAGACAGGATTGTCTGGGTGGCAGGCATCCGCCCCAGTGAAGAGTTTAAAGTTACCGAAAACACCAGCAGTTTTTACCAGGTCACCATCGATAGTGTCGCAATCTGATATCAACACCATTAAGGCTTTTTACCAACCAACAACCGGAGGCGCGAAGCGCCGACTAACTGGAAGCGCGCAGCGCTGACTAACCGGAGGGGGCGATAGCCCCCGACTAACTGGAGTGGCGCCAGCCACGACAATTATTTGTACCTTTGCACTCATTAAAGTAGATATTTCTATCTTCTTTGCATTTTTTAACTCAGGTATTGAAAACCAGGGAGCAAAAAAAACGTTGATATCCCAAAACACCGTTTTATGACAAAAAAACAAATATTCCAGGGTGTATTTGCCGCAGCCCTGATTCTCTTCTCCGTCACCTTTGTCCGGGCCCAGGTTCTGGATCCGGTCGACTGGCAGTTTTCTCACGAAAAACTCGACGACAATGAATATGAGTTGAAACTCACTGCCAATATGGATCCGGGCTGGTATATCTACGGAACGGAACTGGAAGCAGGCGGGCCGATTCCCACACGGATCGATTTTGATGCCGGTGAAGGGTTTGAACTGGTTGGTGAGCTTCAATATCCGGATGCCGAAGTGAAGTTTGATCCGAATTTCGACATGGACATCCCCATGTATGGCGAATCCGTGACCTTCGTACAACGGGTCAGGGTCCTGACCGCCAGTACAATAACTGTTTCAGGAGAGGTGGAATATATGTCGTGCGATGACACACGTTGCCTGCCGCCTGACTTTATGGGATTTTCCTTTGATCTGGAAGGAGACGCAAGCCTGGCCGAAGCCGAAACAGCAGCTCCGGATGAAACACCAACTCCTGCGGATACGGAAGATCCGGACACCGAAGAGGATCCCGATGCGCCCGCAACAGACCCCGATTCGGATGAACCCGCAACCATTTACACACCCGAAGACACAGAAGAAAGGGGTGTCGGGCTGACATTTATCATGGGATTCCTGGGAGGCCTGCTGGCACTGCTCACACCCTGTGTATTTCCGATGATTCCCCTTACTGTCAGCTTTTTTCTCAGAAACGCCGGCAACAGGCCCAGGGCCATAAGGGATGCCCTGCTCTACGGCTTTACCATCATTTTCAGTTACGTAATACTCGGGCTGGCCATATCTGTCATATTTGGCCCCGCCACACTGAATGCACTGGCAACCAGTCCCGGCTTCAACGTCTTCTTTTTTGCCCTGCTGGTGTTCTTTGCCGCCTCCTTTTTTGGTGCCTTTGAACTGACCATGCCGGCAAAATGGTCCAATGCGCTTGACAGCAAAGCCGACAAAACAGGAGGACTGATCGGCGTATTCCTGATGGGAATCACTTTTGTACTTGTTTCATTTTCCTGCACCGGACCAATTGTGGGAACCCTGTTGGTGGAAGCAGCCATCAGCGGCAGTGTGTTCGCACCGGCCGTTGGCATGCTGGGATTCAGCCTCGCACTGGCCATCCCGTTCAGCATGTTCGCCATTTTCCCCACAGCCCTGAAGTCGCTGCCTAAATCAGGTGGCTGGATGAATGCGGTAAAAGTCGTGCTGGGGTTCATCGTACTGGCTTTCTCTCTGAAGTTTTTGTCAGTAGCCGATGCCGTCGGGCAATGGGGAATTCTTGACAGGGAAGTATTCCTTGCATTGTGGATTGCCATTTTCTCACTGATGGGGCTCTACCTGATCGGAAAGATCAAATTTGCCCACGACAGTGATGTGAACTACCTGTCGGTGCCACGGCTGATGCTGGCGATCGCCACATTTGCCTTCGTTTTTTACCTGATTCCCGGCTTATGGGGTGCACCGCTGAAAGGGATCAGTTCCTTCCTGCCTTCGCCCATCACCCAGGATTTTGACCTGACCCGGATTACAGCAACTGCCCCTGCAGATCAGGGAGAGACCTTCTATGTGGGAGAACATGTGTACGAAGGCCCCCACGGACTCATGTCATTTACTGATTTTGATGAAGGCATGCGGGTGGCCCGGGAACTGGACAAACCTGTTTTCCTGGACTTTACCGGGCACGGATGTGCCAACTGCCGTAAAATGGAGGCCAACGTTTGGTCTGATTCCAGGGTACAGGACAGGCTGCGCAATGATTTTGTCAAAATCTCCCTTTTTGTGGATGACAGAACACGGCTTCCTGAAGAAGAACAGTTCACCTCCGATGCCCTCGGGCGTGAACGCACAATCCGCACCATCGGTCAAAAATGGAGCAGTTTCCAGGCAGAGCGGTTTGGCGCCAACACCCAGCCTTACTATGTCATTCTTGATCATGAGGAGAACATGCTGGCCCCTGCATACGGGTACGACACAAACATCCAGCGATACCTGGATTTTCTTGACACAGGTCTTGAAAACTTTCAACCATCAGAATAAATAAACTTTCGGCCATCAGGACAATTAGAGTCCTGTTAATCAAATCATTTATCACCATTTAACCAAAGCCATTATGAAAACCTATTTGCGATCACTGATTATCAGATCCCTCATAATTGCAGGGATCGCAGTTTTTGCCGTTGCCTGCGCACCCTCCTGGAATATTGACAACCCCTATGCGGAAGTTGACTGGGAAAGCCACGGACAGCACAAAGCCAATTTCCACACCCATACCACACGCAGCGACGGGCGGCTGAACCCCCACCAGGTAGTGGACGAATACCACGCACTTGGTTATGAAATCCTGGCCATCGCCGATCACAACGGGGTAACCTACCCCTGGACGGAATTTTCCGCGATGGAGGCCAGCGACCTCTCTCACCGCAGGCAGGAAGAAAACCCCGATCGCTACCCCGATGATTTTGTATTCGAAGACCGGGATCCTGCCAGCCTGGGAATGATCGACATCCAGGCCAACGAACTTTCAAGCCATCACCACATGGGCAGTTTTTTCAACGATCACAAGCGGCCTCCCTACGGGCAACAGGTTGATTATACCGTTACGGAGGAAGAATCGATCCGCGATGTGGGAGAAAATGACGGAATTGTGATGCTTTACCACCCCGGGCGTTATGATGAAACCGTGGACTGGTATACAGATCTTTACCGGCGCCATGATCACCTTTTCGGCCTGGAGGTTTACAACCAGGGCGACCGTTATCCGGAAGACCGGATGATCTGGGATTCCATTCTCTCTGTCACCATGCCGGACCGCCCGGTTTGGGGGTATTCCAACGACGACATGCACAGCAGGGCCCAGCTTGGACGGAACTGGAACGTGATGATCCTTCCGGAGTTGTCACATGAAAGCGTCCGCCACGGCATGGAGAACGGTCTCAGCTATTTCATTTATGCCCCGGAGGGTCACGAAGGCCCGGAACCGCCGCAAATTCAATCCATTGACGTGAATAACCGCCGGGGAACCATTGAAATTACGGCCACCAACTATGAAAGGATATTGTGGATTTCAGAAGGCCGGGTGCTGCATGAAGGAAATACTGTCGACCTCAATGAACTGCCGGAACCCGGTAATTACATCCGTGCCAAACTTTTCGGAAACGCGGAAAGCATTGCCGGCACCCAGCCATTCGGGATCCGTCAGAATTAATCCCTATTTCCTGACGCTTCCGCAGTGCAACAATGCCACTTTGCCGCAGCACCCTGAAGGATTACACTTTAGCCGTTATTGTTTGGGGCTTGTTTCCTGAGTGAAAAGAAAAACTCCAGACCACCGCCTTCGCGGTTTTTCGCTGTGATGTCGCCGTGGTGAAAAAGCACAGCATTTTTTACAATTGCCAGCCCCAGCCCGGTGCCGCCGGATTTGCGGCTCCGGCCCTGATCAACCCGGTAAAAGCGTTCAAAGATCCGGCCGATATGTTTCTCCGGAACTCCTGCGCCGGTATCTGCAAAAGAGAAATAATAGTAATCCCTGTCCTCAAAATAATTGTTCAGGTAAATCTCTACATTTTCTCCGGCGTGCCGCACTGTATTTTCAAACAGGTTCTGGAAAATGGAATAGACAAGGGAGTAATTTCCCCTGACGCTCACCCCGGGGCTCACCCGTATGTGGGTGGCAATCTTCCTTTTCTCCAGTTCAGGACGCAGATTCTCACTGATGTCGGCAACAACCTCCTGGATGTCAATGCGCTTATTGTCGTACCCCACACCCGACTCCTCGATCTTGTTCAGCACCGAGATGTCATTGATCA
>PWIY01000285.1 GCA_003560215.1 Bacteroidales bacterium
CAGTCTGTTCCATCATAAAACTGCCATTTTATTTCGCCATCAGCAGTGTGTACCGCGGCAGGGAATGTAAGCAACAAATCTGATTGTTCCTCGTCCTCATCATAAACTGTCCCGGTAACAGTAACGACACCAGTCTGATCGCAAAACGAATACTCCGTCTGGTCGTCAACATGAATCTCGTTCCCATCGACACCAGTAGATTTCTCCTGCGCATTTGCTAAAAAGGAAGTCAGCATCAACAGCGCGAAAAGCGGCAGTATCAACTTCAGCCTTTTTGAAATGTAATTTGTTTCCATAATGTTAATTTTAGTTTTCGTGTTTAATAGTTTGTCAAAAACAATTGACAATTTTTTCTCTTCATGTTTCTCAAAAGAGTACCCGGTATTATATATGTATAAACAACAATCCCGGGAAAGCATAAAACACACACCGGTTAGCTACCGGCTTGGTTTTGAGTGGAATTGCTAACCTTTTCAGGAATCTCGAATCTTAAATCCTAGGGAAAAAGTAAAGTTTTTCTCCATATTTTTGTTTTGGGTGAGTAAATTGATTTCGCTGTTTGGTTTACAAATATATAAATTCTGCAACTAAATGCAAATATATAATTTTTTCTTTTCTGCTTTTGTCGGGGTTTTTTTATGATTTACCCCTTTTTTACAACTTTTTAAACGTTTTCGGAAACACCTTCCACACTTCACTCAAATTTTCTTATTGACAGGGAAAAAAATCCGTTCGGCATCCCTTTTTCTCTGACAATTGCAACCTTGCAAGCTGCTTCAAGCTTGCTCCATGATCCAAATCAGATCCATGGAGCACGACTAGAACGGTTTTATCCAACACTTATTATGGTACCTCCGTAGTTCTTAGACGCATTTTATGGCCCGGGGGTTGCAATTCCCCCACCGTTTTTTTTAAAAGCAACCATCCAATCTTTAAAACCTATGGTATGCCTATGCTCAAAACAAGCAAATTTATAGGTTTTCATTCACTTCGCAAAACCGGAAACAAAAAATATGGTTAATAACGCGTTAAATCTGAATTTAGAAAAACATCGACCGGTTGTCCTCGATATCAGCCATGTTTTTGATCGCTTCAAAGGCATCCGCCGGTACGCGGTTGCGGAAGGTATCCTGAAGCCTGCGTTTGTTTGCAGTTAAATCGGAAGGAATCACCTCTTCATCCTTGCGGGTCACTTCCACCACAAACACTCCGGCATTGCCGGCAACAGGCCCTTTCACCTCACCCTCCGACATGGCAAACACCGAGCCAATCACTTTGGGCTCAGGACCCAGACCCGGCAAATTGTTGCTTGCAAATGTCAGGTCAGTTGCTTCCGCCACTTCCAGTCCCAGCTGTGCGGCCACATTGTCAAGTGAGCCGTTGGCCATGGCTGCTGAGATCTCTTCGGCAATCATTTCCTTCTTCTTCTCTTCTCTGGCAATGGACATGATCTCACTGCGAATCTCAGAAAGCGAAGGGATGCCTTTGTCACGCTTTTCAACCAGGGTGGCAACCACAAAAGAATTGTCAAG
The DNA here is from genome assembly GCA_003560215.1 of Bacteroidales bacterium. GTDB lineage: Bacteria > Bacteroidota > Bacteroidia > Bacteroidales > UBA7960 > PUPG01. The sequence goes on from PWIY01000285.1 coordinate 1,533, forward strand.
TTCGAAGATCCGTGAAAAGTCGCCCACACGGGTATCGTCACCGAAAGCCCACTGCACGATCTGGCGGCCCTGGTCAATGCCCGGAAGGCTCATATCCATGCGGCCTACCCGCGGTGCTTCCCGAACGCTTAGCCCGGCTTCATCCGCGGCTTCTTCAAAATCTTCGCCCTCCCTGATGTTGGAGGCGAACCTGCTGACCCGGCTGTAGGCATCCTGGTAAGTCCGGTTGCCGGGCTCAATATTTCGTACAAGATTTGCCACCTGCACCTTTTGTGTCAGCGGCGATTTGTCAGTTACATGAACCACATGAAAACCAAAATCGGTTTCCACCTTCAGGAAGGATCCCACAGAGGCATCCGCCACGGCCTCATTAAACTCCGGCACCATTTCACCGTCGCGGAACCATTCCAGGTCACCCTGGTTGGCCGCAGCACTCGGATCTTCCGAAAATTCCATAGCCAGCTCGGGGAAGCGGCCGGGGTTGGCCCGAACCACGCCCAGCAAACTGTCGGCCACCTGCTGCGCTTCATCATAGGTACGCATGGTTTGTTCGGTGGCGCTCTGCGAACCCTGGAAACTGATCAGGATGTGGCTGGCCCGCATGGAATCGGGACGCATCTGGGCATCCATCAGCATGGAAACCACATACGCATTGTCTTCCACATAAGGACCAAATACATCGCCTACCTGCGCATCAAAAATTTCGGGATCAATCTGGGGAGACAATTCGCCTTCCGCATAATAAGTGGGGTCAAACCGCCTGTCGGAAGTGGCATTGATAAAGGCAGGAATGTTTTCCACCTCCATCATCTCTTCCCGCAGTTCAAGGATCTCATTCATGGCACTTTCCTGGTCGGCTTCGGAAGGATGCACAGGCTGCACCACCATTTTAATCCCACGTGAGCCCTCCTGGCGGAAACGGTGTTTATGCTCATCATATACCGCACGGAGTTCACGGTCAGATACACTCACCTGGTCATCATCAATTTCAGCGGTTGTTTTATAGGCAAAACGGATGTCGGCGGTGGTGTTCCGGTTGCTGAAATCGGCCGCGGCCATGGCATCCGGCACACCGTAAGATTTAGAAATCAGCTGATGGTATTTATCTTCCCTTCTTTCGGTTTTGATATAATCTTCAAGCATCACCCACTGGCTGCGAACCTGGGGATCCATCCGGTCAAAATTCCGGAGAAACTCAATCACCTGCTGGGGGTCATAGGCTCCCGTGGCAGGATCAGAAAAGCTCTGGATCAGGAGAGGGTGGGGGTCACTTCCGTGGATGAGTTCGTAAAGCTCCTCGGCTTTCACCGCGATGCCCAGATTCTCGAACTCTTCCTCCAGCAAAATCTCGCGTATCATGTCGTTCCACACCTGCTGACGGATCTGGAATGTTTCCTGCACACCGGGAGTTTGCCCGGTCTGCTGCTGCCAGTTGTCCATCTGCTGGTTCACCCGCTGTTCAAACTGCTGGTAGGGAATGGATGTTCCCTCAACTTTACCCACGTCAAAACGCTGTTGCTGCATGGGTCCGTGCCCGAGAAAATCTCCCAGAACAAAAGCAGCAAGACCAATACCGATCACTGCGATCAGCAATCCTGAATAGCTTCTTATTTTTTGTATTACAGCCATTGTATCCTCTAATTTAAAATTTCAGGGTGCAAAGTTAATAAAAAAATTGTTGGTTAGTTGGTTGTTGGTTTTCATGGGATGAGGTTCGTGGGGGTTGCCCGTATATGGTGGACGGGGCGATGCGGTTGTTGGTTAGTCGGCGCTGCGCGCCTCCAGTTGTTGGTTTTCATGGGCAGAGTGATGGGGAAGCTGCCAATGGCTTGGGAAACGGGCAATGCGGTTGTTGGTTATTTTTGTTTTACGACACGCAGGAGCTCCAGTCTTTTAGGACTTACCTGCAGGATCCGGAACTGCAGGTCACCGATCTGTATCTCTTCACCCCGCGCGGGGATGCTTTCCATATGATTAATAATCAATCCTCCGAGGGTTTCATATTCTTCCGATTCCGGCAATTCCAGGCCATACTTCTCATTCAGATAATCAATTTCCAGACGGGCACTGAAAATATACTCATCGGGGCCGGTTTGTTTTTCGATGGTGTCTTCCACATCAAATTCATCATCAATCTCACCGAAAATCTCTTCAATGATATCTTCAATGGTAATGATACCGGCCGTACCACCAAATTCATCCAGCACCACAGCCACACTTTTGCGCTGCTGCAACAGGTTTTTCAGCAACTTGTTGGCATACATGGTTTCCGGAACCAGCAGCACGGGGCGGATGATATCCCTCACATTGTCGGGCCGGGAGAACAGGTCAAAGGCATGCACATATCCGGTAATGTCGTCTATGGACTCCTTATAGACCAGTATTTTGGACAAGCCCGTGCGGGAAAGGATATTGCGTATCGTAGAAATGCTCTCATCCTGCGCCACCGCCACCACCTCCGTCCGCGGCACCATACACTCGCGAAGCTTCACATCAGGAAACTCAATGGCATTGCGGAAAAGCTGTATCTCACGCTGGCTTTCGTGTTCATCATCACCGGCTTCACCGAACTCTTTCAGAAAATTGTCCATGTCAATGGCATCAAAGGCCCTTTTGTCAGAAGATACATCCTGACCCGCTACATGTTTCATGATGAAATCAGACAAAAACATGGTAAAGGTGATGATGGGATACAATATATAATAGACAACCGTTACGGGAAGGGCAAAGACTTCAAGGAAGCGGTTGGGATTGATGCGGAACAGGCTTTTGGGCAAAAACTCCGCAAAGATCAGGATCACCAGGGCAGATATGAAAGTCTGCAAAAGGAACACAAGGACTTCGCTGCTGACAGGATCAGGTAAAAGGCGGTACAAAAAAGGTTCGAGCATGGCCGCCGTGGCAATACCATATATAACAAGGGCAATGTTGTTTCCCACCAGCATGGTGGAAATGAAACTGGATTCGGAACGGACAAAGCGCGACATCAGCCTGGCCGAAAACCCGCCTCCCTGCTTGTCCACTTCCACCTTCAGCTTGTTGGCTGCCACAAAGGCAATCTCCATTCCGGAGAAAAAAGCAGACAGCAACAGGCTGACTAAAATGATGGTAAACCCAGTCATGTGTTTTGTTATTTCACTTTCCAATGGCCAAAGTACCGTTCAGGCATGGCCGGACGGGGCTACGCTGCCGCATCCATGTCAAGGGCTTCCTGCAGAGCCCCCTCCCTGTCAGTGTCTTCCTGCGGAAGTTCCTCCACAGGCGTTTCATGCAGGGTATCCTCGTCTTCCGGCTCCGGGATTTCCTCCACAGGCGTTTCATGCAGGGTATCCTCGTCTTCCGGCTCGGGGATTTCCTCCACAGGCGCCTCCCGCAGGGTGTCCTCATCTTCCTGCTCCGGCGGGGCCTCCCGGCCCGGCTCTCCGGGACGTCCTGTTTCCGCCTGGAAGGTGCCCCTCGGCCTGGTGATCTTCCACCGGTCAAAACGCTCATCCGATTCAAACCCTTCCCCGTAAAGGACTTCTTCTTCAGTGGTAATCTTTACAAATTTATCAGAATAAATGATTTCTTCCTTCTGATCCCAGATCAGTTGTTCGGTATTGAGGCGCTCCCCCGCTTCGTTGATCACAACCACATCGTTGCGTGCTTCAATGATCTCCGGATCGTCGTAACTGATGGCATACCTTGACGACATACTGGAGGTCTTGTTTCCGAGGGTGTCATAAAACTGGACAAACAGGCCTTTTGGCAACTCCAGGTAAGGTTCCTCCCCTTCATACCGGTCCATCTGTTCCGCATTCAGTATCATGCGGGTATGGCCCTGATCGGTATACACGATTTCCACATTAAATACCGACTCCATCGGGCCACCGTCGATCCGTGTCAGCTCATCAATTGTTTGCAGATCGCTCTGACATGAAAAAAGCATTGCCATCCCGAGAAGGAAAGCAATGCTTTTGTATCGAATGCAATTCGCCATGAAAATGCGTTACTATCTGGCCCTGACAGTTGTGCTCCGGTTTATCCAGCACTCCACCCTATAAGAATCCCCTTCACTGAATCCATGGAAGAAAATTTCCTCATTGTTGGGGAAATACTGGCGGTAGGTAGAGGCCAGCTGCTCTGCACGTTCTCTTACAGCAGGATCTTCAGCTGCCCGGGCTGCTTCGTCAAACATATCCACAGCCACCCAGTAAACCGTGCTCTTGGTAAAATCATCTTCGCCACAGCGGTCGGAGCTGGCCGCGTACATTTCACCGATCAGGATCAGCGGACGTCCGTCGTTGGGATTCACCTCATGGGCTTCATTGGCGTAGGTCCGTGCCCTTGCCATGCGGTTCTTTTCCCTGTAGCTGGTTTCTGCAATAATATGGTAAGACCGGAAAATGCGATCCCTGTTCTCGTCCGGACAGTCTTCCACATAAAGCTCAATGGCTTGCTCAAAATAATCAATCGAAGCTTCGAAGTTTTCACGCTCACGCTCCAGGCGGCCCATCAAAAAGGCTGACTCGGCATCGGGCTGCAATGCATACAGGCTGCGTGTGGCTTCATAAAAGAGTTCGGTGTCGGTACACCCTGAGTTATCGAGCATTTCGGTAATCCGCTCAAGAAGTTCAAGGTCTTCCGGATTCTCTGCATACCGGTCTTCGAACATCCCAACCAGGGCCTCACAAGTGGCGTAAGGCTCAAACATCCTTTCAACATTGTTCTTGGCAGGACGGTAAAAACGCTCATCCTCCGGATTGTGCTCCAGGTTATATTCAATGATCTCCATGGCCCGTTCATAACGGGAAATAATCTCAGAAGGATCCATTGTTCCTGCTTCCACCATTCTGATCGCCGACTGGAAGTTAATCAGCAACACATCGGCGCTGGATTGCATTCCCCTCAGCTCAATGGACTGCTCTGTCATCTCAATAAGCTCATCCACATTGTTGGGTTGCAGCTGATAAAGGTCGGCTGCCTTACGCCCAAGTATGC
>PWIY01000319.1 GCA_003560215.1 Bacteroidales bacterium
ATCCTGATGACCCGGATCATACTCATTGAGGGCCTCCACGTAATTGAGGTAAATCTCCGCATACCTGAAAAGAATCCACGAGCGGGTTACAGTGGGCGTGGTATAATCATTATCCGGATGACTGAGTTTCCGGATAGATACCCCTGATTTGGGATAATCATGAGCGGCTGTAGCAGGGCCATCACGCCCCTCCCAGAAATACTGAACCACATAATCGGCATCCTGAAAAATCCAGTCTGCCCCGCTCCAGAGCAGTGAAACATAAAACCTGGGCTCTCTGTCAACGAACATATTGAACGTTTCCCGGGTCTGACCCTCAATGGGATGGGTAAAGACAGTGAAACCATCGTCTTTATACCCTGATTCGGGGTCAATAACGGGCTCGGACTGGCTGCCGGCATACCCGGTGATCGGATACCTTCCGTTGCTCATGGCATAGGCATCGATATGGGCCTGGCTGGCAGATTTGCCTCCATACCCCTGACGGCCTCTGGGCCGGGCATGCATATCCCACCACCATCCGGCCTCCGATCGACCGTGGATGATCTCTTCATTCCACGAATCCGTAAAAACACTGCTGTAGGAGTCAAACGGATTTCCGCGCTCAACCAGTGAATATTCGTTCAGGTCAATCACTTCCCTGGCTGCCATGGCTGCCTGCCGCCACTTGTCCTCAGAATAAGAGGTTGGGAACAGCGGGGTACCATCCTCATTCAGCACATTCGCATACATGGGATTGCCATTGTATTGCGGGCTGGCTGCATACAGCAGAAGCCGGGAGCGGTACGCCAGGGCTGCACCCCTTGTTGGCTTGCCATACCACTGCGATGGCCAGTCCAGCGGAAGGTCCCTGGATGCTGTTTCAAATTCGTTCGCCACCCATTCCACACTTTCCTCAAAGGAATTCCTTGGCAGGTCAATTTCTCCGTCGAGCGGATAGGGTTCTTCACCAAGAATAATCACCGGCCCGTACTGACGGATCAGCTGAAAGTAGAAATATGCCCTCAAAAAACGGGCTTCTGCCTCAAACCTTGTGATCTCGGCAGGGGTCAGTTCAGGACATTCCTCAACGCGCTGAATGAAATAACTGGCATTGCGTATCCCAAGGTAATAATGGCTCCAGTTCTGAAAAGGGGCACTGCCCGGATCCCAGTTGCCGGAATTGATGTTATGGTACCCGCGACGATACACAAAATCAGCCTCATCACTCGCCGGAACCCAGGGAGTCTGATCATGGTTGTGCTCCTCGGGGGTGAAGCTATACACGTGGTGCAGAAAGCTCTGCACCGAGCTCCTGGTCTCAAACACCATGTCCATGGTAAGGCGGTCATCCACCTCCACATCCAGTGTTTCGCAGGCGCTAACCGCACCCAGAACCAGGAAAAGCAATATATAATATTTGATTTGTTTTTTCATCTTGCTTGCTGTTTTAAAAGTTCATGCTTACACCCAGGTTAAATACCGCCGACATGGGATATACGTTTCCGTTGTTTGTTCCAAGCTCCGGATCCCAGAGTTTAAATCCGGAAAAGGTGAGCAGATTCATCCCGTTTGCAAAAAAGCGGATGTCATTGGCACGTATTCTTTGAGAAACGGTCAAAGGCAATGTGTAACCGATCTCCAGGTTGCGCAGTCTGAGATAACTCATATCCTGCTGCCACCAGGTTGAAGGCCGGAAGTTGTTCTCATTGGGTCCATCCGACAAACGGGGGAACATCACATCCTGAGAGGGGTTTTCCTCGGTCCACCGCGAGTGGTAAACTTCTTCATAAACATTGGAGCGTCCGAGGTTGGCAGAATTGAACGGGAAAACGGGAACGCCCCCGATCATCCGCGTTACATTACCCACACCCTGGAACATAAACGAGAAGTCAATATTCTTATAAAACATGCTTGCACCAAAACCATATACAATCTCAGGCATGGTGGAAAAACCCAGCGGAACCTCATCATTGGAATCGATCACTCCATCACCGTTCACATCAAGGTATTTGATGTCGCCGGGACGCAGGTTTGAAAGACCGAATTGTGTCGGACTCTGGTCGATTTCCTCCTGCGACTCAAACAAACCAACGGCAATGTAACCGAATTGCTGTCCGAACTTCTGGCCATGGCGGTTCCGGTAAGGCCAGAGGTAATCAGGCTGGTCATTTTCAAGTATCTTGTTCCTGGCGTAAGAGAAATTCCCCCTTACTGAAACTGATAATTCACCAAAACGGCGCATATACTCCAGAGAGCTGTCAAACCCTTTGTTTTCCATAACACCCAGGTTTACCCACGGCGGGGTTTCCAATCCGATGAACCCGGGCAATGAACCGCGCTGCAGGAAGATCTTTTCCCGTTTTTCGTAAAACACATCTGCCTGGATCTGCAGATCATGGAAAAGGTGGATCTCCACCCCCAGGTTGGTCATGCGGGCTTCTTCCCAGCTTGCTCCCTCTGTACCGATCTCACCGAAAGAGTAGCCTCCGTGTCCGGTATGGCTGGGGCCGAAGTTATAGCCCGAAGCACCTTCATTAACGGTCGAAAGATAAACGAAACGGCGTCCGCCTCCGATCTCATCATTCCCCACAAATCCATGGGAACCTCTTAGCTTCAGCCATGTAATGGTTTCGTTCAGTCCGTCAAAGAAATCTTCATTGGAGGGGATCCAGCCCAGAGCCACTGATGGGAAAAACCCGAAGCGGTTTCCTGCAGCAAAGTTCTCTGAGCCGTTGTATCCAAAGTTCGCCTCAATATGATAGGTGTTGTCATAAGAATAAGTTACCCTTGCGGCAACTCCCTGGTGCCTGTAGGGCAAGGACGTTTCAAAATCACCAGCGGTTGTATTCACAAAGCTGCTTTGGTTGTAAAGCAACAGCCCGCCGAAATGATGTATCCCGAATTGCCTGTCGTAATCAAGTGCCGTTTCAAAATAAATTTTCCTGTTTGCACTTGTGGCAGAAGTGTAGGACAAAAACTCCTGACCCTCACGTGTACGGTTAAAATCGATCAGTCCGTCATCCCCGCGCCCGACTGCAAGAAAAGTTTCCACTTCCTTAGACCGGGTCATGGTACTGGTGTTGTACTTGTCAAAAGAAAACATGGCCCGTCCCGTAAGACCTTCAGTAACCGCATCAAGTTCCTGACGCAGACTGACAATCGACTGAACCGTATTTTGCCAGTTGTCTGAATAACCGGAATTTACCAGCAGGTTATAAGGGTTTTCACCCGTTCCGAATGAGGGGCCGGATGCGCGTCCGTCTGAATATTCAGCGGGAAACACATTGGGTGAAGTAGCAAACGCATAACCCCAGATATTTCCCGAAGTGGCACCTGGAGCGTTTCTGGTGGTAAGAATATCACCGATACCAAGTGAAAGTTCAGTGGTCTCGGTCAATGAAATATCAATATTGGAACGAAAGTTATATCGCTGCAGGTTGATGTTGGAATTGTACTGGGCAAGATCACTCTCGGTATACATCCCATCCTCATTATAAAACGAGCCCGACATAAAATACCTGACCCTTTCGGATCCTCCCCTTACATTCAGATTGTACCTTGAGAAACCTGCACTTCCGGAATACATCTCATCGAGCCAGTCCACATTGGGATAAAGATCCGGGTCGGCATTGGTACGGTAGTTGTCAATGACCTCCTGAGAATAAAACTGGCTCCCCCGGGCCTCGTTATAAAGTTCGGCAAACTGCACGGCATCCACAAACTGAGGCATCTGGGTCGGGCTGTTGAAACCGGTTTCAGCCCTGAAGCTGACACTCGGGCGGTCATCAACCCCTCTTTTTGTGGTGATCAGCACCACACCATTCGCGCCCCTTACACCGTAAACAGCTGTAGCTGTGGCATCTTTCAGGATGGAAATGGACTCAACCTCTTCAATGTCAACGGCATTGATGTCTCTTTCAATCCCATCCACAAGAATAAGCGGGTCGCGGTTGGCACCAAAAGTTCCCATCCCCCGTATCCAGAAAGATGCATGATCAAAGCCCGGTTCTCCGGTTGACTGGATGGAGACCACACCGGCCATTCTTCCGGCCAGTGCATTGCTGATGGAGCGGGAAGGGGTCTGCAATTCCTGCACATCGATGGAAGAGATGGCCCCCACCACACTTTCCCTTCTTTGCCAGCCGTATCCAACCACCTGGAATTCATCCAGATCAATCGCTGTATATTCGAGGGTCACATCAATGACCGAACGCCCCTGGATTTCGATCTCCCTGGTTTCCATCCCCACAAAGGAGAAAATGAGAACATCATGCCCCTCGGGTACATCAATTTCATATTGCCCATTTTCATCGGTTGTAACACCAATGGTGGTATGCTGGACAACAACACTCACCCCCGGCAAGCTTTGACCATCAGTGTCTGTGACCACACCGCTGACCAGTCCACCGGGACTGGCCAAGGCAGAAACTTGCCACAATCCCAGCAGAAACAACAATACAGTCAATTTCACTCCCCTGAGATAAATTGACCGATGTTTGCTTCTGCATTCAGAAGAAACTTTACATTTTTTCATAAATCAATTGATTTGGTTAATGAATTAGTGGTACCCAAAAGGCACGTAATTACAACAATATGCCGATTGACGGCAGTATCCCGGTTTACGGGTTTACAGGGAAACTTTCTGGCGACCCCCGTTTGCCCCCACCGCATATATTTCAATATCTTCCGGTATCATGGAAGCCGAAAAAGAATGTCCGGCTGAAACATAAATTAAATCATCATCATGATAGACTTCAAAGGCAACCACATTCTCCCAACCCTCCATCACGAAATCATCTCCGGTTCTGCTGCCCGAACCTGTACGCATGGGCTGCTGACTCCTGAAAACCTGAACCGTTTCATCGGTGATATACTCAAAAGGTTCACGGGGAGCGGGATAACCCTTCCCCGAGATATAGTCCTTCAACTCCTGAATTTCTTCGCTGGTTATTGTCATTCGCCTGGTGCCGTAATCGCTGATATCCTGATCGATGGGAGTCAGGAAGCCCCATGCCTTAAAAAACCCGGTAAGGTCTTTACCTGCCACATCACATACGGTTCTGACAAACTCTAACTGACACTTCCCGTCAGTTGGGGGATCCGGTGCCAGGCGTATCTGCTCATGAACATCTTTGTAGAAATCCTCCATATCTTTTACCCCGGAAAAATACAATTGGAGTTGCCAGAAGGGGATCAGCTTGACAAAAACATCGTCATGGGCATTATGCGGAATCCCCGAAGCAATGACCTCCGCAAAACCTTTGTCATATCGATGGTTGTAACCACCGATCTGCTCAGTCTGCAGCCTTGAGGGGTTTCCGAATTCGGTCTGCACATGCTGTGAGTAGATGTTTACCGTGACCTCTGTCATGCCAATCCACATCAGCCCCGGGCGGGTCTGGTGAATGTGCCCGGTTTCATGGGCCGGCCCCCAGATGGCTTCTGACCTCAGCCTTTCGTGGTTGGCAATCTGCTCCAGCGTACCGGGCGCATACTCCGAGGCATCACCTGTGGCGTGCATAAATACTCCATCGGCGGTGTTGGTCCGGTAATAAAGACGACCCTGCGGAACACGGTCGTACTTGTACAGCCCCATTAATTCCTGCTGCAATGTCACGATGCTGTCATACACTTCTACCAGCCTGGTTGCATCGGTGACAAACTGCCGGAGTTCATCCGTGGTAAAAGTAAGATGTGCCTTTTCTCCCTTCAGGTCAAAAAAGCCGTAAGTCGCATCTTCAATCAGGGAGGTCCAGTCTTCATTGGTGTGCCTGCTGATGTCAAAATACCCGTTTATGCTTCCCGAAGCGATGTTTACCCTTGCCTCATGTTCATTTTCCGCATGATAAATCAGGTAAACCAATCCGTTTGCCGGGGAGGTAATCCGGTTCACCCCCGGATTCAGTACAAAATCCTGTCCTCCGTACCCTTCATGATGGTTGACGATCCGCACATACAAATCCGCTTCCGTCTCATCCACAAACACCACCAGTTGCTCTCCCCACCTCACATGAATCCCGGTCATATTGTCAAAAGAACCCATCCGGTTGGTTTTGTTTTCACCACTGATCACTGCGGGATCCGGGTAGGTGGAGTAAACTCCCGTCCTTTCATCCTCGTAATCCCCGTCATAAATGGCCAGTGCCATCGTGCGGATGAAATCATTCTCAATTTCCTCCAGATCGCTTCGTTCCACGCCTTCTTCCAGTTCTGAAAAACTCAGATCTTTAAAAAAGGAAGCATATTCGTCTGACTGGTCGTTCATTTGGAAAAACTCAAACTGCGCAGCCGACACGAAATCATTGTTCCCTTTGGTAACAACAAGCTTCAGGGATTCCGGATCGGTGAATCCATCAGGGAAAACAATCCTTTTGGCCGTGGAGGTGTTGGAAAACTCCACGCTGGCGTTCTTTTGGTATTCCTCATCCTGGCGCGACTTCACATACACTTTTGCAGACAGTATGTGCCCGTTGTC
>PWIY01000273.1 GCA_003560215.1 Bacteroidales bacterium
GGTTCGACCCCGAAGGGGGTCACATGTTACTCACAGGCGCGCAGCGCCGGAACCAACAACCGGAGGGCCGAAGGCCCGACTAACCGGAGGCGCGTCAGCGCCGACCAACCGGAGGGCCAAAGGCCCGACAAACCGGAGGAGGCGCAGCCTCCGACCAACCGGAGCGGCGTCAGCCGCGACTAACCGTCAGCGCGCAGCGCTGACTAACCGGAGGGTGCGAAGCACCCGACAGCTTATCCTGCGAACAACGGAAAATCCTTCATCAGGGCATTCACCTTTTTGCGAACCCCGGCAATCACTTCCTGGTCTTCAATATTGGCAATCACTTCGTCAATCAGGTCAACGATCTGCACCACATGCTCCTCCTTGAGTCCGCGCGTGGTTACCGCTGACGCCCCGATACGGATACCTGAAGTCTTAAATGGTGAACGGCTGTCGAAAGGCACCATGTTTTTGTTGATGGTGATGTCAGCTTCCACCAGGGTATTTTCGACCTGTTTACCGGTGATTTCCGGGAACTTCGAACGAAGATCAATCAGCATCAGGTGGTTGTCGGTGCCGCCTGAAGTCACATGATATCCTTTGTCAACAAAGGCTTTTGCCATGGCCTGGGCATTCTTCATCACCTGCTCACAATAGGTTTTGAATGACGGGTCGAGGGCTTCACCAAAAGCAACGGCTTTGGCAGCAATTACATGCTCCAGCGGGCCTCCCTGGGTACCCGGGAAAACGGCACTGTCCAGCATGGCTGACATCATTTTTACCTTGCCTTTGGGAGTGGTAACACCCCATGGGTTTTCAAAGTCTTTGCCCATCAGGATCAGGCCGCCGCGGGGTCCGCGGAGGGTTTTATGGGTGGTGGTGGTTACAATGTGGCAGTGCGGCAACGGATCGTTCAGCAATTTGGCAGCGATCAGCCCGGCCGGGTGGGCAATATCAGCCATCAGAATGGCACCGATTTTATCCGCAATCTCGCGCATGCGGGCATAATCCCACTCGCGCGGATAAGCGGATGCACCGGCAATAATAAGTTTGGGTTTTTCCTCCATGGCCACCCGCTCCATCACATCATAATCAATGGTGGCGGTTTTCTCATCCACCGTATAGGCTACGGGACGGTACAATATGCCGGAGAGGTTTACCGGGGCACCATGAGACAGGTGACCGCCATGGCTTAGATCCAGCCCCATAAAGGTATCACCGGGTTTGAGGCAGGCGAGGAAAACCGCTGCATTGGCCTGCGCACCACTGTGAGGCTGCACGTTGGCCCATTCAGCCCCAAAAAGCTCTTTTGCCCGGTCAATGGCAAGCTGCTCAGTCTGATCCACGATCTGGCAGCCACCATAATAGCGGCGTCCGGGGTAGCCTTCTGCATATTTATTGGTCAACACACTTCCCATTGCTTCCATAACCTGTTCACTGACAAAGTTTTCAGAAGCAATTAATTCAACACCATGGAGCTGGCGTTCTTTTTCCAATTGAATTAAATCGAATACCTTATTGTCCCTTTGCATATATCAGTTGCTTTAATAGTTTGAGAAAGATTGACTTATCAGAAGGGACAAAAATACATATTTATTTCACAATCCCACAACGCCGTTCTTGTTACAAAAATGGTATTTTTGACAACGATATCCGGATATCGAAAATATATAAAAATTATATATTTGTTTTTTGAAAAAACACAGACCTATGAAACAAGTATTGATCGCTTTTCTGATAATGTGTGTATGGCCGGCACTGATTTCGGCCAATGATGAGATCCAGATCAGCTCGTGGCTGACCACCGGTGCCCTGGAGGTGAATTCCCCGGCCTTTCACGACACCGAAAACGTGAAAGGACAAACCTTTGAGACCAGTCAGCTGCTCACATTTTCCCATTTTGAGAAAAAAGATTATTTTCCCGAGGCCGGCAAAGAACTTGAATGGCTGAAGGGAGAGCAGGTCAACTGGTCGGCTCATCAGGTCAACACTGAAGGATTTGTGCAGATCGCAGATCATGACGCCGGCAAGCACCAGGTAGCCTACGTTGCAGCCTATGTAAAAGCGGACCGTTGGCTGGAGGGGCAACTGACCCTGAAAAGCCCCTACATGCTCAATGCCTGGCTGAACGGTGAGCAGATCGGCACCAAAACGGGTATTGATGACAGCCCCGGCGAAGCAGGGAGCATCAACCACCGGTTTGAACTTCCGCGTGGCACCCACCTGCTGATGATCAAAACCCTTCGCCCGGCAGACGGAACTGCCGAATGGCTGGTGAAAGGCGAACTGAATGTGGGAGATCCCTTTACTTCGGAAGATATCCGGGCAACCACCCTGCCCGACAACATCAAAAATATTCATCACTTCATGGACGGGATCAAGGTAACCAATGTCAGGCCTTCGCCCGACGGAAGCATGTATGCCGTCAGCTACAGCCAATCCCTTCCACCCTCCGACCGGTCAGAGACCTGGACAGACATCCGCCGTTTTGATGACAACAGCCTGGTTCATTCTTTCAGGTATGCCAATGTATCGCGCATCAACTGGCTGCCCAACTCCAACGCTGTTTCCTACACCACCGTGCAGGATGGCAAAACAACCATCCACTGCCATCATATGGAAACCGGACAAAAACACATCCTCACTGAAGGTATTGAAAATTTTACCGGAATGCAGTGGGCACCCAATGAGTCCTATATTGTTTATTCCGTGATGGAGCGGGGCAGCGGGGCCGATGACACCATGCGCCACATTCTTGGCATGCAGGACAGGCAGGGGCATTTCCGCAACCGCACTTTCCTCTACAAGCTGGATCTTCATTCCCGGGTAAGAACACGTCTTACTTACGGAAACCTAAGCACCAGCCTTCACGATATCAGCCCGGATGGCAGACGCCTCGTATTCAGCCAGTCAAGGCCAGATTACCTGGAGCGACCCTACTCCAAACATGACCTGTTCATGATGGACATTGAAACCCTTGCCGTTGACACCCTGCTGGCCAATCAGCGCTGGGGCGTATCCACGCAGTTTTCTCCCGACGGCGATTACCTGCTGGCCACCGGCGGACCTTCTGCATTTGACCGTGCGGGGGAAAATGTTCCTGAAGGAATGATCCCGAACAATTATGATACCCAGGCATATATATTTTCACTGGAAGACCACTCGGTGAACCCCATTACCAGGGATTTTGACCCTTCTGTGGCATCTGTCCACTGGCTGGAGCGCGACAATAACATCTATATTCTTGCCGGGGATGAAGATTACCGCCGGCTTTTCCGGTATGATGTCCGTCGTGACCGCTTTGAACAGATTGATACCGGCACAGATTTTCTGACCGGCATCAATTACTCATCCAATGAACGCACCGCCACCTATATCGGAAACCAGACCAATGCACCACATAAAGCTTTTACGATCAACCTCCGCAACGATCGTTTTTCTGTGCTGAAAGATTTCAATGCTGAACAATACCGGCACGTGGCTTTCGGTGAGGTTAACGACTGGGATTTTACGGCATCCACCGGACAGGAGATCAAGGGACGTTATTACCTTCCACCTGATTTTGATCCCGATAAAGAGTACCCGGTTATCGTTTACCAGTACGGGGGAACGAACCCGGTCGGAAGAACCTTCGGTGGTCGTTACCCCTTTAACCTGTGGGCGGGGAACGGATATGTTGTATATGTGCTGCAGCCGAGCGGTGCCACAGGTTTCGGGCAGGAATTCTCGGCAGCCCACGTAAACAACTGGGGAAAGACCGTGGCCGATGAGATTATCGAAGGCACGGAAAAATTCCTGGAGGCCCATCCTTTTACCGATCCGGACAGGGTTGGAGTGGCCGGTGCTTCCTATGGCGGGTTCATGACCATGCTGCTGCTGACCCACACCGATATTTTTGCCACCGGAATTTCCCATGCCGGCATCAGCAACATTGCCTCCTACTGGGGAGAAGGCTTCTGGGGATATTCTTACAGTGCGGAAGCCTCAGCGGGAAGCTTCCCATGGGACAGCAAAGACCTCTACATAGACCAGAGTCCGCTTTACCGTGCAGACCATGTGAACACACCCCTTCTGCTGATCACCGGCGACAGCGACACCAATGTACCTCCGGGAGAAAGCATCCAGATGTACACGGCGCTGAAACTTCTCGACCGCCCTGTGGAACTCGTCCTTGTTGAAGGTGAAGACCACCATATTATCACCTACAGCAAGCGGCTCAAGTGGCACGATGCCATCATGGCATGGTGGGACAAGCACCTCAAGGGAGAAGGCGAATGGTGGGAAAAGCAGTATCCTGAAAACAATTATTAGGATCGGCTACCCTGCCCGTTATGAGCTGCCTCTGATCAATTATGCTCCGTTGATGACATCGCATCAATTTATGCCCCCGGTTGATGCGACGTAATCAACCGGGAACCGGGGTTTTGAATTTCAGCCACCCCTCCATTCGTATTGAACTTTATTTTACTATATTTGTTATTCATAGTATATTTTCGTATATTGATTCGGGATAAGACAATTTTTTTAACCATTGACAAACCAGGCAGCTAATTCAATACAGGCAATGAAAGCTTTACGTATTCATCAATTCGGAGGACCGGAACAGCTTCTGGAAGAGGATGTCTCCCTTCCCATACCCGAACGCGGAGAGGTATTGATCCGCGTACATGCTGCCGGTGTCAATCCTGTGGACTTTAAACTCAGGAACGGATCTATGAAATTGTTGACAGGGAAAAAATTCCCGCGCACATTGGGTTTTGACATTGCGGGGGTCGTGGAAAGGGCGGACAAATCATCCCCTTACAAACCCGGAGACAGGGTGTTTGCCATGCTTCCATTTAAAGGAGGAGGGTACGCAGAGTTTGTATGTGTAAAGAATGAGTTTCTCTGCCCCATCCCCAACGACATCAATATGACAGAAGCCGCAGCCACGCCGCTGGCAGCACTGACCGCTCTGCAGGCATTCAGAAAAAAAGAATACCTCCGTGAGGGCGATAAAGTTCTGATAAACGGGGCTTCCGGCGGAGTAGGCAGTTTTGCCGTTCAAATCGCCAAGGCGCTTGGGGCACATGTTACAGCTGTGGCAAGTGGCAAAAACCGGGACTTTGTTAAAGAGCTCGGGGCTGATGAAGTGATTGATTACACCACCGATGATTTCACAAAGCAGTCGCCAAAATTCCACAAGGTATTTGACGCAGTGGCCAAAAGTTCATTCAAAAAATGCAAACCCATCCTCCGAAAAGGAGGCAGTTATGTGACCACAGTTCCCGATCGCAGGCTGTTTTGCAGCATGATGTGGAATTTTCTCAGAAAAAAGAAAGCCACCTTTATCATGGTGAAGCCCTCAGGGGAAGACTTGCATGTGATTGCCGACATGATCGCCACCCGCCAGGTCAAACCCCAAATAGAAGCAACTTTCCCCATGAAAGAAGGGCAGCAGGCCCACCGCATGCTCGAAACCGGCAGAGTAAGGGGAAAACTGGTACTGACCCTGGAGGAAGTGTTTCCTTCAAACCACGAGACACTTCCGGCCGATCCCCCCTCAACGGCAGTGTATTGATTTTTTCCGCACCGGTTTTTTCATCAGATGAACAATTACCCGGTGATCCGCATTATGTATAAAACCCCTGAAATCATTATCATCATGTGGAAAGAAGAAAACAATCGGCTCAACCGGACATTCGTATTCGAAAATTTCTCTGAAGCATTTGCCTTTATGGCCCGTGTGGCTTTGCTTGCAGAGATCCACGGCCATCATCCGGACTGGAGCAACTCTTACAACAAAGTGGAGATCAGCCTGACCAGCCACGATGCAGGTCACAAAGTCACGGAAAAAGATCGAAAGCTCGCTTCAGAAATCGACAAGCTTTTTTGAATTTCACGACATAGTTTCCAACACATCTTTTCCCGGCACACCCTCAGCACCAAATACGCATTCAGTGCTTCGGGCTCAGAGATTTTTTGTATTTTCCGCCCCGGAAACTACAAACTTCAACTTTTTATTCCATGAATAAGTTTTTCACTGCCACGCTCTTTCTGCTTTGCGCGTGGGTATTTTCTGGCTGCTCCCCACAGCCAGCCCCCGAGATCAGCCTCAATTACGACGAGAACAAAAGCCCGGAATACCACGAAGTGATTGATGCCTATCAGCAGCTGGCATCCTATTATGACCAGGCCAACATGACAGAAATGGGCCATACGGACACCGGCCGGCCACTCCACCTGTTTATGCTGTCGGGCGACGGAGATTTTGACCCGGTTTCCCTGAAGGAAAAAGGAAGAAGCATCATATTGATCAACAACGGCATTCATGCCGGAGAACCGGCAGGGATTGATGCCAGCATTCAGTACGCAGTCAATTTGCTGGAAAACAAAAACGGGATGGCTGAGGTACTCGAAAACCTGGCAATTGCCA
>PWIY01000019.1 GCA_003560215.1 Bacteroidales bacterium
CTCCGCTACCTGTCAGTGCACTGGCCACTTCAAAAATGGCAGTAAGCTGAGGAACTCCCACCCCGGCAATGATCCGGGTGGTGCAAATACTTCCGGGGCCAATGCCAACCTTGATCCCGTCAACACCTGCCTTAACAAGGTCCTGAGCGGCTTCTTTGGTGGCAATATTTCCGGCCACAAGGTCCAGCTCAGGATAGCTCTTTTTGATCTTCGACACCATTTCAAGCACCCCTTTGGAGTGACCGTGGGCGGTATCCACCACGACCGCATCTACTCCTTCCCTGACCAGGGCTGCAACCCGCTCGGTTGTATCAGCGGTCACGCCCACAGCCGCTGCCACACGCAAACGGCCACGCTGATCCTTACAGGCATTGGGACGTTCTTTGATTTTAATGATATCACGGTAGGTGATCAGGCCGACCAGCCTGTAATCATTATCAACCACAGGTAATTTTTCAATCTTATGCTCCTGCAGAATTTCTTCAGCCACCTCAAAATCAACAAATTCCTTTGTGGTGATCAGGTTTTCCCGGGTCATCACTTCAACCACCGGCCTTCTGTGATTCTTCTCAAAACGAAGATCCCTGTTGGTGATAATCCCCACAAGTTTATTGCCGTCGCTCACCACCGGAATTCCTCCAATGCTATATTCCTTCATGATGTCAAAAGCATCGCCAATCAGGGCATCTTCATGCAGGGTCACCGGGTCAATGATCATTCCGTTTTCAGAGCGCTTGACCTTCCTGACTTTCTTGGCCTGATCCTCAATCGACATATTTTTATGAAGCACGCCAATCCCGCCTTCCTGTGCAATGGCAATGGCCATACGCGATTCGGTGACCGTATCCATGGCAGCCGACACAATGGGAATGTTCAGGCGGATATTACGGGAAAAAAGCGTGGAAGTATCTACGTTTCGTGGCAATACTTCTGAATAGGCAGGAACCAGAAGAACGTCGTCATAGGTCAGTCCTTCACCGGTAAATTTTTCGGGATACGCATTCATGGCAGCTCGCTGTTTTAGAGAGCAAAAGTAGGAAAAATATGGCAGAGTATTCTCCAAAAAATACTAAAAAACAGGGGATACGGACAATGAATGCAAACCGGGGCACCCTTTCCGGCAAACTAAAGAAACCCGGCAGGAATACGCCGGAAACAGCCGGTTTGAAAAGTCACCGCACCAGATACACGATGCCCTTTTCTTCCTGAAGCTCACCTCCTGCATCTGTGTAGCGCAGATGATACTGATACGCCCCTTCCGGCATTGGACTTCCTCCACGAGATCCATCCCAGCCATCGTCAATGTTTCCGGTGGAAAATACTTCCAGCCCGTGTCGGTCAAAAATGACCAGGCGATATCGTTCCGGCACAAAGCCCCCAAAGTCGGGCATGAACCTCTGGTTTACCTCAATGTCTGAATCTGGACGGAATGCATTGGGGATGCTGACCTCCAGCTCAAATCTGACCTGCACAATGTTGGAAAATATTTCCCATCCGTTATTTGGTTCCCCCGGAACAGGTTCCGCTTCTCCCACCACACGGAAATACACATCCTCGGATAGATCTGACAAATTGGCAACATGGCTTCCTGTCACATCCGAAACAATGATTTCAAAGTCTCCCTCCTCTCCTATTCTGCGGGCAATGTCATACCTGTATAAAGCGTCAAGCGGCAAATGGTTAAACCCCAAAGTCACTTCCCGGATTCCGGCTTCCTGGCGTTCCTGCTCCACAAACAAATAAAGGGAAGACTCAGGATCCGAAATCAGAATGGCCTCTTCGCAGGGTTCATCATCCTGAATCAGGGCAGCCTCCGCCCTGTAATACCAGATGTTGTCTCCGGCATCCACATCCTGGGCGGAAAGATCGTCCAAAAATTCGAATGGATTATTTCCGGGCCTTGGCACCTCCCCCACCTGCTCAAACCCACCATCGGGGTTGTCGGAGCGAAAAACGCGGTAAGCAAATTCTTCATGCTGTTCATCCCCCCGGATCATCATTTCAGCATCACCCGCCTCGTTGATTCTGACATAATCAATTGCCACATCCCGGGGAATATCCCATTCAATTTCAGTTTGCTGAAGGTTTGAAAGGGAAAAACGGGTGCGGTGATCGGGGTCAGGGTCATCCACAGCTTCCAGGCGAATGGCATAAATACCGGGGCCGGGAATATCCAAAAAAAGGGTCTGTGTCCCGGAGTCTGCATCAAAGGCTACCACATCAAACTCCTCACCGTTCAGCAGAATGCGATAGTGGGAAAAAAAGGCGGGAATAATATCATCAGAGGGTCCGGGCTTTTCCAACACGGTGTAATGATCCCATTCCAGTTCAAAAGAACCATTGCAAAGATCGAACCCGACATCCCTCAGCAGGATTGTCTGGTGGCGGTAGGTCCACACATCAGCACCCATTCCGTCTTCATCAAAAGCAAGATAATATTTGAAAGGAGGATCAACTCCATCCGGTATGTTGTCCTGGTAATAAAAATACAGGCCCGAATCATCCATTTCAAGGTCTTCAACCTCCAGTTCATCAATTTCCTCATATACATCACCCTGGGGATCATACCGGTGAAACAACACACTCCCGGTCGTTATTGACTCATCCAACCGGAACAAAATTTCCACCATGCGATCATCTGCTTCTGAAACACTTACCTGAATGAGCTCTATGCGGTCATCTTCTGCTCCCTGCCCCACTGCCACTTTGGGTAATACAACCCACAACATCAATGCAAACATCGCTGTAAGATTCAGGAGGCGAATCGGTAAAAATGGCTTTAATCGCGGCAATGAACGACTTTGGCCTGAAATCCGGTCATTGGGTCTTTTCATGATCAGAGGGTTTCATTGTGTTCTGCGGATTTTTGCGCAACTTGCCCGGGTCAGTTCCCGGCCAAATTGATCATACGGGCATCAGCCGGCTACCTCCCCACCACCACTTCCATCATCCCGTCTTCATGAAGATAATCACCGGCGCACTCCATGATATCTTCAGCAGTAATGGTTTTCAGTGTGTTCAGGTACTCATCATAATGGGACACATCCAGGCCAAACATTACAAGCTCCTTGAAGCGCTCTTTTTGGGCGAGCGGCCCGTCAAAGGAACGCAGGAAGCTGCCTGAAAGATAGTTTTTTAATATCTCCATTTCCCGCTTCTCCGCAGGGACGGTGCGCAACGCTTTCAGCTCCCTGTAAACCTCCTCCAGGGCAGCCTCGCGCACATCAGCCCCTACCTGGGAAGTGATAAAAAAATAACCACTGTGCACCAGTGAAATAATATTTGACCCGATGCCGTATGTGTAGCCTTTATCCTGCCTGATGTTTTGCATCAGCCTTGACCCGTAATAGCCGCCCAGTAAGGCATTGGTTATTTTCAGCTTATGATGGGACGGGTGGGTGCGGTTAAAAAGCTGCTTCCCGATGCGGATGGCCGATTGCAGGGCGTAAGGTACCTCCAGATGCACCTTACGCTGACCGGGCGAAATCACAGGATATCCAGGGGAAGAAGCGGACACCGGATCCGGACTGTCATCCCGTCCGAAACGCTGTTCCAGCCGTTCTGCCATATCTTCAGGCACCCGCCCGGCAACCAGAATGAATGCATTCCCGCCATGAAAATAACGGGTATGAAAATCTATCAGGTCTTTTCGCTCCACCTTATCAAAATCGGGTGTTTTGAGCCTGTATCCATAAGGGTGGTCTTCACCGTAAATCAGTTCATTAAAGTAGGTACGTGCAAGGTGGCTGACTTTCTTCTGATTCAGCAGATGCACTTGCTGCTGGTTTTTCAGAAAGGAGTGCATGTCATCTTCAGAAAATGCAGGTTCCTGCAGCATTTCCGCCAGCAGGTCAAGTGCAGGCTCCAGGTGTTTGTTCAGCACAAACATCCCGACCGAAATCATGTCTTTTTGTGCATCCAGATGAAGAAAAGCACCGTAGAAATCAAGCATTTCGTTGATCTCCTCTCGGCTTCTGCCTTTGGTTCCGTAACGCAACAGGTTTGCTGTAGCATATGCCACCAGGGGCTTGTGCTGGTGATAACTCCCTGCCCTGACAACCACCTCAACTTTAACAAACTCCTCGGTGCCGCCTTCCAGCAGGTAAACAGGCAGGCCATTTTTCAGGGTATCATATGCCGGCTCCCTGAACGGTCTGTCAGAAAGCAATTTTACCGGTGGTGCTGTTTTTCTGTCCAACATGGGGTATTCGGTTTTGAAGTCTGCTCAGTCCTTCCGTTTTCCATAATGTAGGATACTCAGGTTGCCAGGACGCAGGATCTCCTCTGCAACCCTGCGAATATCCGCAGGTTCAACCCGGGCATACGCATCCGCTTGCCTGTTCAGCAGATCTGCATCGCCGAGAAGCTCATACCAGCAAAGATTCATTGCCTTTGCAAGTACGCTGCTTTCAAAATAGGTATGGGTCGCCTCCACCCGGTTCTTTACTTTCCGCATCTCTCTGTCATCGGGCAGGGCTTTTGTCAGTTTGTGAAGTTCATGCCGCAAAAGTTCTTCCGCCTCCGTAGGGGAAATATGTTCATGGAGCTTGGCTGTAACCATGAGCAAACCGGGGTCTATGCTTCCTGTCACGTAAGCGTTGGCCTCACTGAACAACTTGCGTTCATGCACAAATTCCCTGGTCAGGCGTGCAGATTCCCCGTTGGCAAGCAAATCACTGACCAGATCGGTGGCATGATAGTCATGGTGGGTGCGCCCACACATGTGCGAGGCCATAAAGATCTGATGCTGTGGAACATCTCCGAAAACCTCCTTTCGCTTCACCTCCATCTGGCGGGGTTCGGCAGGCAGGGAGCGTCCGTTCTCAGGCCCTGAAGCAATATCCCCGAACCATTTTTCGGCCATTCTGAAAACCTCCTGAGGATCCACGAAGCCACTGACGCAAAGTATGGCGTTGGAAGGATTGTAATACCGCCTGAAAAAGTCTTTTACGTCATCCATCCCCGCATTCAGGATCTGTTCGATGTCCTGTCCGATGGTGGCCCACCGGTAAGGATGGATCTGATAGGCCATTGGACGAAGCATCAGCATGGCATCACCATAGGGCTGATTCAGGTAAGACTGCCGGTACTCTTCCGCCACAACCTTTTTCTGGGTTTCCAGTTTTTTCTCTGAAAAGTCGAGCCCCAGCATCCTGTCAGATTCAAGCCAGAAAGCCACTTCCAGATTCTGGGCAGGAAGTGTGATGTAATAATTGGTGATGTCGGTGGTGGTAAAGGCATTGTTCTCACCCCCTGCAAACTGAAGCTGGCGGTCATAATCAGCCACATTGACCGAGCCCTCGAACATCAGGTGTTCAAACAAATGCGCAAACCCGGTCTTCCCCGGAACTTCATCCCGCGATCCCACATCATACAGCAGGTTGAAGGCTGCCAGGGGGGTGGTTTCGTCCCTGTGTACCAAAACCCTGAGTCCGTTGGGCAGTGTACGCTTCTCAAATTTCACCATGGTATTTATCTCCATTCAAAAATATCCCATTTATACCTGGGCCGGCGATCCGCCTGCCACTGAAAATTATCCAGCAGACGGTCTTCCTGCGGGATATCCTCCGGGGGGTACAAAGTGGCTTCGGGCTGCCTGACAAACTGTATCCCCGTAATTTCCCTGCCCTCCACAAAAATAACCACATTGGACGAAATGGCTTTGTTGATCCCTACCAGCTCACCGTCTTCGTCCCGGATAAAGAAAATGGTCTGGCTATTGCCGTCCACATCCACGCGCCACAGCTCATTGTCTCTGAAATGCCCCAGCATATTACGCCCTTTCATCTGGTTGAAGCCGAGGGTATCCTCTTCTGAAACAATGAATGCTGCCTCAGCAAGGCCAACCGACAGCACCTCCCGGCCGTCGGTTTTTATCTCTATGGTATTGGCTGTCAACTGATAGGCATCCGACCACAAAACGGGATTATGGTACATGTATATCAGAGAGTCGGGTACACTGTAAACAATGGAATCACTGAGACCCTGCAGGTCATTGCTGAAAAACCGGGCATGGTGATGTGCATGAAAAAACCGTTCATCCTTTTCCTCCACATAAATGGATTTCAGGGTGTCGGCATGCAGAAAAAGGGAATCGTTGTCGGTGATCATGGTCAGCACCGCCTCCTGCGTCACCACCGACAAGCCGTCGTTTTCAAAATGCTCGGCAAAATGGCCGGTGATCATCACATCTTCAATGCTGTCGCGGATCAGCACGTTACTGGTGGCCTTCCCATATCCCCGGTTCCGGTCGTAAAACACCGAATCTCCGGTAATGGACTGCTCCTGGTTGGTAAAAAATGCATCTTTGCTGAATCGGGCCAGATCCTGGCGGGTGTCATACCAGCCATTTC
>PWIY01000144.1 GCA_003560215.1 Bacteroidales bacterium
AAAAAAAGGGCCCGCTTGTGGTTAAGCGGACCCTTCAGATTTCCTGATATATTCCAGTTACATCAACGATGCCCATAACGCTTAACACACCAACCTATGTTGTTGTGCCACCACCAGGAGCCAGTTGTATATATGGAAATATTCATGTATTTGTGTTTTACTTTTGCAATAATACGCATAAATATTAACTTCAAAAAATATTTTTTTCCCCCTCAACAATGGCCGCATCCCTAAATATTTTGATGCACGGACTATTTTGCGCACAGGATATTGTGCAGGATCATCCGCTGCCACAGGTTTTGCAGAGACACATAAAAATAATTGTCATGTTTTACGACTTGTACTGATTAAATTTGTACCTTTGCGCCGATAATTGCAAGAGTTGGGTTTTTACTTGCCCGTTTTCACAACAAGCGTTACACGCTTCGCATTCTAATCTCTCCACCTCACCATTTCCTTTATCACCAATAATTCGCCGTGCACAAGCACAGGCAATCACTATTATATATTATACAAATGACAACTTTTCAGAATCTGAATTTATCAGCGCCCCTTTTGCAGGCGTTAAAAGGCAAAGGTTACACCACACCCACACCCGTACAGGAGAATGCCATTCCGGTAATCCTTCAGGGAAGGGATATTTTCGGAAGCGCACGCACAGGCACCGGGAAAACCGCTGCTTTTGCACTTCCCCTTCTTGACTTATTGAGCAATAAACAAAAAGCCGGCCGGCACCCCAGGGCACTCATCCTCGCCCCCACACGGGAACTTGCCGAACAGATCAGTGAAAACATCAGGATCTACGGAAAACATACCCGCATCAGCCACACCGTAATCTATGGCGGGGTATCCCAAAAAGAACAGGTAGCCGCATTACGGAAAGGAAAAGATATTATCGTGGCCACCCCCGGTCGTCTGCTCGATTTAATACAGCAGAAATACCTCAGCCTGCATGCCGTGGAGCATTTCATCCTGGATGAGGCAGACAGAATGCTGGATATGGGTTTTATCAACGACATCAAAAAAATCAGTGCCATGCTGCCTGTCAACAGGCAGTCCATGCTTTTTTCCGCCACCCTCTTGCCGGCTGTGAAAAAACTGGCAGCCACCATGCTCAGGAACCCTGTGAGTGTGGATATTGAACCGGACACAACCCAGGACACATTTACGAGGGAGCAGGTATACCATATTGGCCGTGCCTCCAAATCGGCGCTGTTGCAACACCTGGTAAGGGAAGAAGGCATTGACCGCACACTGGTTTTCACCCGTACACGCCGGGGTGCCGACAAGCTGGTGAAATCTCTTGCCCGCCAGGGAATTATGGCACAGGCCATCCATGGCGACAAATCCCAGAATCAGCGTCAGCGGGCTTTGAACCAGTTCAAAAGCCATAAGCTGAGTATGCTGATAGCCACCGATGTGGCCTCAAGGGGCATTGACGTCAACGACCTTTCACATGTGATCAATTATGACATGCCTGAGCAGGAAGAAACCTATACCCACCGCATCGGTCGAACGGGAAGGGCAGGGAAAGACGGAACGGCCTACTCATTCTGCAGCCCCGAAGAAAAGCTGCTGCTTAAAGACATCCAGCGTTTTACCGGGAAAAATATCCCTGTGGGGGAAATACCGGCTGAATTACCGGTAGCTGCAACCCCTCCCAGGCAGGCATTTTCATCCGGGCAGGCAGAATCCAGGCCAGCCAAAGGCGGCAACAGGAACAAGCAAAATTTCAAGCGCAGGAACAAACGCAAACGCCGTCCGGCACAGGCCGGAGCAGCCTGAGGGCCTTAAGCAGGTCAGGTCAGCTGAAAAACTGCTGCAGGATAAATCTACCGGGCTTAATTCTTTCTTGGAAAAGCTTGCTATATTGTAGTCTGTTAAAGCTGAAAACTGACTGCCATGACAGAAAACACCAACTGGACCAGAAGGAAAGCCCTGAAGGCCATGGGGCTGGGCATCGCCGGATTCATGGTTCCTGCAAACTTCAGAACCGTTAAAGGATCTGTCCCTTTCATTCCGCTGAGGCAGGAACCCTTTGTGCCCGATAAACCGGTAACGGCAATCACACTGGGAGCCGGGGCCAGGGGCAATGTATACGGAAATTTCGCGGAGGCTTTCCCGGAAATGCTCAACATTACCGGGGTAGCCGAACCCGTGGATATCAGAAGGAAGCGTTACAAGGACCAACACGGGATTCCGGAAGAAAATGTGTTTACCACGTGGGAACATGTGTTCTCCCGTCCCAGGTTTGCGGATGCCATCATCATTACAACACCGGATCACCTGCACTACGAGCCTTGTATGCAGGCCCTGGAAATGGGCTATGACATTTTGCTGGAGAAGCCGATCGCACCAACCGAAGCGGAGTGCCGCGACATACTTGAAAAAGTCAACAAAACCGGGCAGGTGGTGGCGGTATGCCACGTGTTACGGTATGCGCCCTACTTTCAGAAAATGGAGGCCCTGCTCCGGGAAGATGCCATCGGGGAAATTGTCAGCATGCACCACTTTGAGCCCATTCAGCACGTACACATGGCCCACTCCTACGTACGTGGCAACTGGCATAACTCCGACACCTCCACTCCCATTATCCTGGCCAAATCATGCCATGACACCGACATGATGCGATGGCTTGCCGGCACACCCTGCAGGAAGATCTCGGCATTCGGCAACCTGACGTGGTTTCGCTCAGAAAACGCCCCGGCAGGGGCCCCTGCACGCTGCACGGATAACTGCCCGGTTGAGCAGACGTGTCCGTATTCCGCATTGAGAATATATTACCGGAACAGGGATTGGATCTATGTGTTCGATTTTCCCGATGACCCTGAGAAACATGGTGAAGCCATCCTTGAATACCTTCGGACCACCGATTATGGCCGCTGCGTGTACCGGATGGACAACAACCAGCCCGATCACTATGTTTGTGCCATGGAGTTTGACAAGGGCATCACGGCCACTTTCAACATGGAGGCTTTTACCTCCTACCACGGCAGGCGCACCCGCATGATGGGGGCAATGGGAGACATCCGGGGCGACATGAATACTTTTACCCTGACCGATTTCCGCACCGGCGAAAGTACCGAATTTGATGACAGTGCCGAGGATGTGGAACATTATCAGCAATCAGGGCATGGCGGAGGCGACTGGCGGCTCATGCACGACTGGGTCAGGGCTGTGGCAAAGCACGATGCTTCCTTACTCACTTCTACCATAGAGGCATCCATTGAGAGTCACCTCATTGGCTTCGCTGCAGAAAAAAGCCGCCTGAACGGCCGCACCGTTGAAGTGAAACTGTGATATTTTACAAACTTCTACCTGTCAAATTCAGGATAATCGACAAAACCCCGGGGACCTCCATGGTAAAAGGTATCCTTATCGGGCTGCGTCAGAGGGAGTCCTTCCTTTAACCGGCGAACCAGGTCGGGATTGGATATAAAAGGCTTGCCAAAGGCGATCAGGTCGGCATGTCCGCGGTTCAGCATATCCCTGGCACTCTCCCCGCTGTGTCCCCCGCAGGAAATCAGGGTGCCCTTATAGATCTCCCTGTAATATGGCACGATGGATTTTCCCGGATCCGAAAGCCGCTCCTCCGGAGTCATCATTTCACTCAGGTGCAGGTAAGCCAGCTGATACCGGTTCAGCTTTCCAATGACATGCCCATAGGTTTGCTCCGGGTTGCTGTCTGCCATCCCCTGCTTGACGGAACGGGGCGACAGCCGCAACCCCGTTTGGGAAGCAGGGACATATTTCAGCACTTCATCAATGACCTCAAACAGAAACCTGGCGCGGTTTTCAACCCCGCCACCGTACTCATCGGTCCGGTGATTGGTCCCATCCATAAGGAACTGGTCAATCAAATAGGCATGCGCACCATGGATCTCCACCCCGTCAAAACCCGCGTCCAGAGCGTTTTTGGCCGCCACCCCGTAATCTCTTTTGGTATCACGGATTTCTGCAGACGAAATCGGACGGGAGGGCTCGTAGGGCAGGCGCCCTTCAGGGGTAAGCACCTCCCCCTCCGGACAAACCGAAGAAGCAGCTACCGGGGCTTTCTGGTCCGGTTGCAGCAACGGGTGTGAATACGGCCCGACATGCCACAGCTGAAGAAAAATCTTCGCTCCGGCTTCATGAACCCTTTCCGTAACCAGGCGCCATCCTTCAACCTGTTCCGGAGAATAACAACCCGGCGTTCCGGTATACCCGAAGGCCTGCGGAGAAATCTGACTTCCCTCTGCAATGATCAATCCTGCCGAAGCACGCTGTTCATAGTACTCTGCGATGAGATCATTGGCTTTCAGTGAAGGTTCCGTGGCACGACGCCTTGTCATGGGGGCCATAACCACCCTGTTCTGCAAAGCCACATCGCCGGCTTTAAAGGGTTCAAAAAGCTTTTTCATAATCAGGGATGCGGATAAGTTATTTCAAACAAAAGGCGGATAAATTATATCCAGGCAAAAATTTCTCCAGGATCAAAAAAAAATGTACGTTTGTGTGTCCGGTCACACATGACCGGGCAAAAACAATTGCCATGACACAATTTTTCCATAACAATAATAACAATAACTGTCCACCTTAACAACAGGCGGTTGCTTTGTTATTATGCAAGATTTACCAGGCCCGCCTTTTGGCGGGCTTTTTTTTTGCCACCCCCTAAAACCAAACAAAAATGTTTAGATCAAAAAAAAGCCTGGAAACTGAAAAAGCCACGGAAAAGGTGAAGGAACTTTTCGCGCAGGAATTATGCTGCCGCCTAAGTCTTGACAAGGTTGCTGCTCCCATTGCAGTAATGGAGCACACCGGGTTGAATGATGAACTGAACGGAATAGAAAAGCCGGTATCTTTCACCATCAAATCCCTGAATTATGCGCGTGCAGAAATTGTCCACTCCCTGGCCAAATGGAAAAGAATGAGACTGAAAGAACTGGAAATACCACCCGGAAGAGGGATCCTTACCGACATGAAGGCATTGCGACCCGATGAAGACCTGTCTCCCACGCATTCTGTATTTGTAGACCAGTGGGACTGGGAGAAAGCGATTTCGCAAAAACAGCGGAACCTGGCCTGTCTGAAAAATACCGTGTGCAGTATCTACGATGCCATTAAAGTGACGGAGGAAGGCATTTGTACTTCTCAAAAAAACCTCCGGCCCTTTCTTCCGGAAGAAGTACATTTTATTCATGCGGAGGAGTTGCTGCAAAGATTTCCGGACAAACCCCCTAAACAAAGGGAAAAACTGATTTGCAAAGAGTTCGGTACCGTTTTTATCTGCGGCATCGGGGCTCCATTGTCAAACGGAACCCCTCATGACGGCCGTGCTCCGGATTATGACGACTGGAGCTCTGAAAACGAAGAAGGGTTTACCGGGTTAAACGGGGATATCTTATGCTGGCACCCTGAATTAAATGATGCCCTGGAGTTGTCTTCAATGGGGGCACGGGTGGACGCTCTGGCTCTTGACCGGCAACTGGATATACGTGCCTGTCCTGAAAAAGCCTCTTACCCGTTTCACCGGATGCTGCTGCAGGGCGCCCTGCCGCAAAGCATTGGGGGCGGCATTGGTCAGTCGAGGTTATGCATGTTATTGCTAAGGAAATCCCACATCGGGGAAGTGCAATCGGGCATCTGGCCAGAATAAACCCCCGGAATATACAAAGACCGGGGAGTGCATCATTTTACCGGTAATTCACCGGTCAGCACTTAATATACCCAACACTTCCTGATCATTGAGGCTTCACCCACCGACTGCAAAAAGCTCATAGGCTTCAAGCATGGCCAGCAGGTAATTCCCGCTGCCATGAATAAGCCAGGCCGGAATAATGGACCCTCCGGCTGCCTTTTCGGTAAGATACCCCAGTATCCAGCCACCAAGCCCGGTGATCAGGGTGATCAGCAGAGCCGCAATCCAGGACACATTGCCAAGTAGCAGAAACAACACCCCATGAATCAATCCGAACAAAGAGGCCTGTAACAGGTTACCGGTAAGAAATCCAAACCGGGCGGACAGTCGCTTACCCAGGAACCCCCTGAATAAAATTTCCTCCGATAGTCCCGTCTGCACCATGGCAAAAAAGAAAGCCGGGGCAAGGGCAACACTTCCCATTCCTGCCCACTGGCTTTGGGCAACGACCTCCCTATCAAGCAACAATGGCACCAGCAATAGCTGGGACAAAACCATGAGACCAAAAAAAGCAAAAACAGTCAGTGTGATCAGCCTGGTAGACCCGCTCACCCTGGTCAGTCCGATCCAGCTGAAAAAATTCTTTTGTTTCCTGCCTGATACAATCCACCAAACAAATG
>PWIY01000109.1 GCA_003560215.1 Bacteroidales bacterium
GAAGCTTACGACCTGGCCCAAAAAGACATCAGCCACGCCAGGAACACCACCCAGTCGCTGATCGACAACGGTTTCATTCAAAAGCCACCACAGGAAATGCTGAATGAGGCCATGGAAGCGGCCATCAAACAGGTGACAGGGTAGCGGTTCGCATCCCCGCCACGGCGGAATCCTGAAGTCGCCATCCGGTCGCCTCCCCTTGACATCAGGCGGCGGCTGCTTCCGTGCAACTGTGCACAGATACAACTGTCGTACAAGGCAGCTAAGGCATGGGGCAGCCAGCGCCTGATCACCCGTCCCGCGAAAGCGGTATTCAGATTCCGGAAAAAGCAACGGATTTATTTCGGGTTCAGTTTATTTGTATGGGAAAAAGCCAAATCATTTATTACTTTTGCCCAACGAACTGAAGGCAGGCTTCCCGTGTGGGGCCGGGGATGGTTCATGAACCGGAGCATGGCTTGTTCCCCATGTGGGGCCGGGGATGATCAATGAACCGGAACCGGGGGTGTTCCCCGTGTGGGGCCGGCAACGGTTCCGCATCAACTAAACCAGCATCTGACAACATGATATCCTTTATCCAGGGAACCATTGAGGAGAAAAATCCGGCCTATGTGGTGGTGAATTGCCAGGGGGTCGGATACCTTGTCCACATCAGCCTGTACACTTTCAATGCCCTGCCGGAGTCGGGAGAAATGCGCATACACACTCTTCAGGTGATCCGGGAAGATGCCCACATGCTTTACGGCTTTGCAGACAAACAGGAAAGGGAGCTGTTCAGTCACCTCATTTCCGTAAGCGGAGTGGGGCCGAATACAGCCAGGATGATCCTCTCTTCCATGACACCCGGCGACATCCGTGAAGCCATTGTCAGCAACAACGTCAATGCCCTGCAGTCGCTCAAGGGGATTGGCGCCAAATCGGCCCAGCGGATTATTGTTGACCTGAAAGACAGGCTTGAGAAAGAGGGTGTACTCAAGTCAGAAAATTTAACCTTTACAGACAATACAATTCAGCAGGAAGCGTTATCTGCTTTAGTAATGTTGGGTTTCACCAAAAGTGCAGCCCAAAAAGCCATTGCAGCCATCCTTAAAAAACACACAGACACGGCCATAAGTGCGGAATATCTTGTGAAGGAGGCGTTAAAGAGTTTCTGATCCGATTTTTAAACGATTGTGCCGGTGCGATTGAGGCGAATTTTTCTTTGTTATCCTGTTTTCTGCATCATCAGCTTTCTTGCCCTGCTACCGGTACATGCAACCGCCGGGCAGGATGTGCCCGATCAGGACACCCTCCGGACACCCGTCCAGACCACCGGTTTTCCCATGGAAAGCGCTGTTTTTCTTGACCTGGAACGCTTTCCTGTTTCCGGTCTTTCGCTGACCAACCCCAAGCCAGTCACCACGCATTTTGAGTACGATCCGGCCACGGGCTACTACGTTAAAACCCGCCGTGTGGGTGACATGGTGATCGGCCGGCCCCATTACCTGACTTTTGACGAATACATGGAATACGACCTGGACCGCGGACTTCAGCGCTACTGGCGGGAACGATCCACCCCCCAGGATTTTGAAAGGCGTGACGGACTGATCCCTGAGATCCATATAGGCGGCGAATTTTTTGACAGGATATTCGGGGGAAGCACCATCGACATTCGCCCGTCGGGTTCAGCCGAACTGATTTTTGGTGTGATGTCAAATTATCGCGAAGACCCGGCCCTTGACGAGCAGCGCCGCCGCACAACCAACTTTGACTTCCAACAGAAAATCCAGCTTGCCCTGGAGGCAGAAATCGGCACCAAGATCAACCTGGGAGCCAATTACAACACCGAGTCTGCTTTTGATTTTGAAAACCGGATGAAGCTGGAGTACAGGGGAACGGAAGATGAGATCGTTCAGCTGGTGGAGGCGGGAGATGTAACCCTTCCCCTGCCAGGTACACTGATCCGCGGAACCCAGGGGCTTTTCGGATTCAAAACGCAGATGCGATTTGGAAATACACGCGTTACCAGTGTTTTCTCACAGCAAAAGACACAGTCTTCAAGCATTGAAGTTTCGGGGGGTGCACAACGAACTGAATTCGAGATCAGGGCAGATGAATATGAAGAAAACCGGCACTTTTTCCTGGCCCAGTATTTCAGGGATAACTACGACGAAGCCCTGTCTACGCTTCCCACCATCAGCTCCAATATAGAGATCACACGCATAGAGGTATGGGTAACCAACGTAGGGGCAGCTACCGACGACAACCGCAATATCGTGGCTTTTGCCGACCTGGGGGAAAACGAACCCCATCATTCATCGGTCGACAGCCGAAACCGGCCGGTGCCCGACAACAACAGCAACACCCTGTATGAAACCATGGAGGGATCACCGATCCGCAATATCAGCCAGGTCAACAGTCATCTGTCAGCTGCAGACTTTACCTCTGGGCGCGATTACGAGAACGTGGAAAATGCACGCCGGCTCCGGAGCAATGAATACACGTTCAACCCCAGGCTGGGATTCATCTCCCTGAACCGCACCATCAACCCCGACCAGGTACTGGCAGTGGCCTTCCAGTATACCCTGATCGGCGACACCACCACCTACCAGGTGGGGGAATTCTCCAACCAGGTGAGTGCCCCCGACGGCCTGATCGTCAAGATGCTCAAGAGCACCTCCGTCAATACCCGCATCCCCATGTGGGACCTGATGATGAAAAACGTGTATAACCTGGGTTCATACCAGATCAGCCGCGATCAGTTCCGCCTTAACATCCTTTATGAAAATGAGGAGCTGGGCGTTCCCATGGGCTACCTTGAGGAAGGGCCGGTAGACGGCCAGCCACTGATCCGTGTCATGGGCCTGGACCGCCTCAACACACAGCTGGATCCCATTCCTGACGGGGTCTTTGACTTTATTGACAACGCTGCCACCCGGGGAGGTACCATTGAGTCTGAAAACGGGCGCATTTATTTTCCAGTGGTGGAACCTTTTGGTGAACACCTGCGCAAAATGCTCGAGGATCAGAACCTGGGAGACAAGTATGCCTTTGATTCACTCTATACCACCACCAAATACCGTGCACAGCAGGTTCCGGAAAAAAACCGATGGCTGCTGGAAGGCAGCTACCAGTCTGAGGCAGGTGCGGAGATCCCACTGAATGCCATGAACATTCCGCAGGGATCCGTTGTGGTTACGGCAGGCGGAGTTCCACTGCAGGAGGGTGTAGATTATTCGGTTGATTACTCCCTTGGCCGTGTCAGGATCCTCAATGAGGGCGTCCTCAATTCGGGAACACCCATCCGTATTTCCCTGGAAAGCTCTGACCTGTTTAACCTGCAGACCAAGACCCTGATGGGAACCCATGTTGACCACCGAATCAGTGATAACTTCACCGTGGGGGGTACCATCATGCGATTGTCGGAGCGTCCGTTGACACAGAAAGCCAATTATGGTGACGAGCCCATTGCCAATACGATCTGGGGGCTCAACACCACCTATTCAATGGAAACCATGCAGCTAACCCGCCTGCTTGACCGGCTTCCATTTTACGACACCTCCACCCCCTCGCGTATCACCTTCAACGGTGAGTTCGCCCACCTCATTCCAGGCCACTCAAGACATATTGGTGGTGCCGGAACTTCCTATATCGATGACTTTGAGGGAAGCAAATCGGCCATCGACCTGAAAAATGTACAGCGGTGGCATATTGCAAGCACCCCCCAGCACCAGACCAGCCCCGGCATGTTCCCTGAGGCCGCACCCGGCACAGGCCTGGCCTTCCGGTACAATGTGGCCAACTTTGCCTGGTATGTTGTTGACCCGCTGTTCACCAGGAACAACAACCTGACCCCATCCCACATCCGCAATGACCCCGATCAGCGGTCCAATCATTTTGTGCGTGAGGTCCTTGAAACCGAAATATGGCCCAATAAGGAAAGCCCCACCGGCATCCCCTCACCCATTCCGGTACTCAATATGGCTTTCTACCCCGGCGAAAGAGGTCCTTACAACTACGATGCAGCACCCTCGACCTACAGCAGCGGGATGGCGCAGGACGGCACCCTGATCGATCCTGAAACACGGTGGGGCGGGATCATGCGTGGCCTCCCCACCACCGATTTTGAGGCCGCCAATGTGGAATATGTGGAATTCTGGATGATGGATCCCTTTGTTTATGATGAGAACCACAGTGGGGGCGATCTATACATCAATCTGGGAGAAGTTTCTGAGGATGTGTTGCGTGACGGACGGAAAAGTTTTGAAAACGGCCTGCCCATTGATGAAACGGTCATGAACGTAGACACCACCATCTGGGGAAGGGTTCCCACCGTTCAGGACATGACAAACGCCTTCGACAACAACCCCGAATCCAGGGAGTTCCAGGACGTGGGGCTGGACGGCCTCCGGACCGAAGATGAGCGTACCTTCTTCAATGAAAACTTTCTGCAGGTGCTTGCCGACATGTACGGAACCAACTCCGAAGCATACCAGCAGGCATGGGAAGACCCGTCGGCAGATAATTATCAGTATTACAGAGGTTCCGAGCTGGATGCGCAGGAAGTAAGCATCCTGGAGCGCTACAAAAGATATAACGGGCTTGAGGGGAACAGCCCCACGGCAGAGCAGTCGCCGGAGCCTTACCCCACTTCCGCCACAACCCGCCCGAACACTGAAGACATCAACCAGGACGGAACCCTCAATGAGTCGGAGCGTTACTTCCAGTATCGCATAAGTCTCCGCCCGGAAGACATGCAACCCGGTGAGAACTACATCACCGACGTGATGGAAGCCACCGTACGCCTGGCCAACAACGAAGTGGAAACAGTCCGTTGGTACCAGTTCAAAGTGCCGTTGCGCGATCCCGACCGCCAGGTCATTGGAGAGATCGAAGACTTCACTTCCATCCGTTTCATGCGGATGTTCTTCAAGGATTTTGAGGAACCCATTATTTGCCGTTTTGCCACCCTGGAACTGATCAGGGGAGACTGGCGTACCTACGACCGGGAACTGGCCGAACCCGGCGAATATGTACCCGGCAATAACGAAGAAACCAGCTTTGAAGTCTTTACCGTCAACATCGAGGAGAACGGTCAGCGCTTTCCCATTCCTTACGTACTGCCCCCCGGAATTGAAAGGGAACAGGACCTGGGAACCACCACCATGCACCAGCGCAATGAACAATCCCTCGCCATGCGGGTATCTGATTTGGAAGACGGAGATGCCAGGGCTGTTTATAAAACCGCAAATCTGGATGTCAGGCAGTACCACCGTCTGAAAATGTTTGCCCATGCCGAGGCCCTGACAGAAAATGCGGACCTCCGCGACGGTGACCTGAGTGTATTCATTCGCCTTGGATCCGATTTTACCAGCAACTACTATGAATACGAAGTTCCCCTCAAGCTGACCCCATGGCATCCCAGAACCTTTAACCCGGAAGTGATCTGGCCGGAAGAAAACAACTTCGACATCGAGTTTGAGAAACTCACCGACATGAAGCTGGAGCGGAATATGCTGTCAAGGGAACCCGGATCAGGTGTTTCTGTAACCCGTCCCTTCCGCTTAAATGACGGAGACAACACCATGACTGTTATCGGGAACCCCACCCTTTCAAACATTCAGGTCATCATGATCGGGGTTCGAAACCCAAGAAAAACGCAGAGGACTCCGAACAACGACGGTTTGCCCAAATCGGCCGAAATCTGGGTCAATGAACTCCGCTTGTACGATTTCAAAAATGAAGGCGGCTGGGCTGCCAACGCACGGATCGATGCCAGCCTGGCTGACCTGGGCAATGTTACACTGGCAGGATTCATGAGCACTGCAGGGTTTGGGGGTATTGAAGAAAGGGTGAACGAACGCCAACAGGAGGAGATCATCAACTACGACATCGCCACCAATATGCAACTGGGGCGGCTGTTCCCCGAGGAGCTGGGGTTGCGCATTCCCATGCACTTCAGTTATTCAGAATCCATCAGCAATCCATTGTATAATCCCATGAACCCCGACCTCCTGTTCGAAGATGACCTGGCCTCTTACGAAACCAGGGCTGAGCGTGATTCCATCAGACGCTTGTCGCAGGATCTGGTCAGACGCAAGAGCATCAACTTCACCAATGTATCCATCACAGGCCTGGGCAGCGAACCACGTTTTTATAATCCGCAAAACCTGGATTTTTCCTACGCCTATACAGAGATGTATGCAAGAAACATCGATATTGAATACGACAGACAGCGCCACTGGCGGGGC
>PWIY01000396.1 GCA_003560215.1 Bacteroidales bacterium
CGACTAACCGGAGGGGGCGATAGCCCCCGACTAACCGGAGGAGGCGAAGCCTCCGACTAACCGGAGGTGCGAA
Organism: Bacteroidales bacterium; assembly: GCA_003560215.1. Lineage (GTDB taxonomy): Bacteria > Bacteroidota > Bacteroidia > Bacteroidales > UBA7960 > PUPG01. The sequence continues at coordinate 74 of PWIY01000396.1, forward strand.
GCACCGACAAACCGACAGCGCGCAGCGCTGACTAACTGGAGGGGGCGACAGCCCCCGACTAACTAACAAACCAACTGACCAAATGAACCCCAAGCCCCGCATTCTCGTCATTTACACCGGAGGTACCATTGGCATGGTGGAAGATCCTGTCACTGGCGTCCTGAATCCCTTTGATTTTGAGCATCTGACCGATCAGATTCCGGAGATCAAACGCTTCAATTATCAGATTGACAGTATTTCGTTTGACCCCGTGATTGATTCTTCCAACATGGAGCCGGCCATCTGGGTGCAGCTTGCAAAAATGATCGAAACCCATTATGATGCCTATGACGGTTTTGTGGTGCTGCATGGATCAGATACCATGTCTTATACGGCATCTGCACTGAGTTTTATGCTGGAGAATCTGTCAAAACCGGTTGTATTTACCGGTTCCCAGCTTCCCATCGGAATGATCCGTACCGACGGCAAAGAGAATTTCATCACCGCCCTTGAGATTGCAGCAGCTAAAAAAGACGGGAGGGCCATGGTGCCCGAAGTTTGTATTTTTTTTGAAGCTCAGCTTTACCGCGGCAACCGCACGCATAAACATAATGCGGAGGATTTTGAGGCTTTCTTCTCGGTCAATTATCCGGTACTTGCACAGGCCGGAGTGCATATCAAATACAACGAGGTGGCCATTCAGAAAGCCTCTGATGAAAAACTTCGCGTATCTGTCAACCTGGATAACAACATTGCCGTGCTCAAACTGTTTCCCGGCATCAGCCGTTCCGTGGTTTCTTCCATCTTATCCATTGAAGGACTGAAAGCTGTGGTTATGGAAACTTACGGAGCAGGGAATGCCCCCCACCTCGACTGGTTTGAAGAGGAACTGAAGCACGCCATTGACAGGGGCTTGCTGGTATGCAATGTCAGCCAGTGCAGGGGAGGTGCTGTAAGCCAGGGAAAATACGAAACCAGTGCATGGCTGGAAAAAGCCGGTGTGGTCAGTGGATATGACATGACCACAGAGTCTGCCGTTACCAAGCTCATGTATTTGCTTGGCAACGGATACACTTCCGAAAGGCTCAGAACATCCCTGCAAAAACCCCTCCGGGGCGAACTTACTTGTTAAAAACAGCCGGGGTCTGCATTGTACCGACAGGGCCTGCATTAAACCGGCTGCCGCGGATCATTAACAATGCCACCGCTTCGCAGCCTGATGCCTGAAAACGCGCCTGATGCCTGAAAGATGATTCTTTCTGGCAACGCTACTTCCCGGTCAGCTCATCGCCTCATTCAACTTTGCTCCTTGTAGCACGGTTCTTCCTGCATAAATGGATACCTGAAATCTGTGGGCGGATTGAAGGTTTCCTTGATTGAGCGGGGGTTGATCCACCGCAGCAGGTTCATGTAGCTTCCCGCTTTGTCGTTGGTGCCAGATCTTCTTGCTCCGCCGAAGGGCTGCTGACCCACTACAGAGCCTGTCGGCTTGTCATTGTAATAAAGGTTGCCGGCGGCATATCTGAGGACGCGGCAGGCCTTGACGAAAGCCGTCCGGTCTTTCGAGAAAATGGCTCCGGTAAGTCCATATGGAGAGGTTTCATTGCAAAGGTGAAGCATCTTCTCATATTCTTCATCTTCATAAACAAAGATGGTCAGCACCGGGCCGAATATTTCTTCCTCCATGGTTACAAAATGGGGGTCGGAAGTAAGGATCACCGTGGGGTCAATGAAATATCCAAACGACTTGTCCCCGTTTCCTCCTGCAATTATTTGGGCTTTTGGAGAATCTTTTGCTTTTTGAATATAACCCATGATCTTGTCATAGGCTCTTTCATCAATTACGGCGTTGACGAAATTGCAGAAATTGCGCACATCCCCCTTTTTGATGAGGTCGATATTGTCCCTGAGTTTTTTCTCAAGACCGCTCCATTTGGAGGCCGGAATGTACGCCCTGGATGCAGCCGAGCATTTCTGCCCCTGGTATTCAAAAGCACCGCGTACCAGTGCGGTGGCCACTTCGTCGAGATCAGCCGAAGGATGCATCAACATAAAGTCCTTGCCCCCTGTTTCGCCAACCACCCTGGGATAGGTTTTGTATTTGTCAATGTTGTTGCCGATGGTGCTCCACAGATTATTGAAAGTAAATTCGGAACCGGTAAAGTGCAATCCGCCAAGGTTTTCATCGTTGAGGGCGACATCGCCGACGGTGCTGCCCTTTCCGGGGATGAAATTGATCACCCCGTCAGGCATTCCTGCTTCCCTGTAAATCTGCATCAGATAATAATTGGACAACAAGGCGGTTGTGGCCGGTTTCCATACAACGGTGTTTCCCAGTATGGCCGGTGCCATGGCCAGGTTTGATGCAATGGCCGTAAAGTTGAAAGGGGTAACGGCAAAAACGAAACCTTCCAGGGGGCGGTATTCAATGCGGTTCAGGTTGCCGATTTCCGAGTGTGGCTGGTCGTCATAAATTTCTGAAACGTAGTGGGCATTGAACCTCAAAAAGTCCACAGTTTCGCAAACAGCTTCTATTTCCGACTGATAGGCGTTTTTTCCCTGGCCCAGCATGGTGGAGGCATTCATCAGGGCACGGTATTTTTCCGCGATCAGCCCGGCTACTTTGAGGGCGATGGATACCCTTTCCACCCACGACATGTCTGCCCATTCGCGATGGGCCTTCAAGGCCGCATCGATGGCCATTTTTACTTCTTTTTCGCCTGCTTTGTGATAGGTGGCAAGCACGTGCCGGTGATTGTGGGGCATGACCACCTTGCCTGTGTCTCCTGTCCGGATCTCTTTGCCTCCGATGATCAGCGGAATTTCCAGCTCCAGCTCACTTTGACGCTTCAGTTCAGCCTCCAGTGCCTTGCGTTCGGGTGTCCCCTGCCGGTATTCATGAACCGGTTCATTATTTGGCCGGTCATAGTAGAATTGTGCATTATTCATATGATGTGGATATTTTAAAGGTTTTTGTTTTTATTCATTCTAAACAAATATACCGATAATAATACACAAACCCAATACCCCGGGTTGCGGGCCCCCGGAATGGATGAGTGCTGGTCTGGGGGTCGACTTTAATGAAGCGGGCCATGCCACTTGTAGTGGAGACTTGAACGCAGTTTGTAATGCAGCCTGGCCAGTTGAAATGCGTAATCCGGGTAAAGGAGTATGGTGGCCTGGTTACACTGCTTCTGCTTCATTGACTGCCACGCGATGGGAAATGCGGATGCTTACTTCGTACAGCGCAAACAAGGGAAGACCGACCATGATCTGGCTGAATACATCAGGAGGGGTGATCAGGGCGGCCAGTGCAATGATGATTACAAATGCAAGCTTCCTGTTTTTCCGCATGGTTTCGGGGGTAAGGATCCCCGCCTTGCTGAGGAAGAATACGAATACGGGGAGTTCAAACAATATTCCGGTGGCAAGGGTGATGGTCGTTACGGTGGTGATGAATGACCGGAGTGCGATCTGGTTGCTGACCAGACCACTGACCTGGTAAGATCCCAGGAAATTAATTGACAAAGGCACAATCAGGAAATAGGCAAACAGGACCCCTGTGAGGAAAAGACCGGAAATGACCAGCACGGCCCAGCGTGAGTTGGCCTTTTCGGCCGCATTCAGTCCCGGGCGGATAAACCGCCAGATCTCCCATACAATGTAGGGAATGGAAATAATAATCCCGACGATCAGCGAAACCACCACATGGGTGGTGAACTGCCCGGCCAGATCGATGTTGATCAGTTGCACCGGATCGGCATTGATGCATAAAGCTGGGATGGACAGCTGTTGCGACAACCAGCAAAAGGCCCTGTTGGTCAGGAAATAGGGCTCCTTTGGGGCCAGGATAATGTTGTTGAAAAGAAAGTCTTTGGCCGCAAAGGCTGCAATGGCAAACAAAACAACAGCGATGGCCGATCGGATCAGGTGGCCCCGCAATTCCTCCAGATGGCTCCAGAAAGTCATGGTGCCGTCCGGGGGTTTCTGATATGTTTGATGCCTGGGTGTCAAAGCTGGTATTTAATCATACGTTATCGGACCACATGCGTTATCAGGCCACATGCGTTATCGGGCCACTTTGGACTGCACTTTTAACGGAACCTGATGCAAAAATACGGCAAAAAAAAACCAATAAAAAAAGCCTGCATCAATATTCATGCAGGCCTTTTTTGATTCTGACCCGGGAAGACCCGGTCATACGGGTCTTATGCGGGGTGGATCGCTTCTACGGGGCAGACGTCTGCACAAGCACCGCAGTCAGTGCATACGTCAGGGTCAATTTTGTAGATATCACCCTCAGAAATAGCATCAACCGGGCATTCGTCAATGCAACTGCCGCATGCAGTGCAATCTTCATTGATAATGTAAGCCATCTCTTTGTCTTTTTTGGTTTCTAAAATCGGTTAATTTTCACCACAAATATACAGGCTTTCCCAAATGGTTTTACATATTTTTCCTTTGAGGTTTTAATTTGAAATTGATTTAAATAAAATTATTGATGACAGGACGTTATCTGCCTGGTATAAAAGAAAAAAGTAACGATTTTTCTAAGCGGATATGTCAGAATCATGTAAATTCGCAGAATTAATTGCTTATAAACGGTTTAGGTTAAAAACCTTTCAGCTTCTTATCTATAAAAAACAGTTGTTCGTTATGGTAAAAAATCATGATGTAAAAGAATTAGAGGACGTGGTGGTCAAATTTGTGGGCGATTCCGGTGACGGAATGCAGCTGACAGGCACCATTTTTTCCGATGTGGCTGCCCTGTCAGGCAATGACCTGGCCACCTTCCCTGATTTTCCTGCGGAGATCAGGGCTCCTCACAATACCATTGCCGGTGTGAGTGGGTTCCAGATGCATCTGGGGAAAAGAAAAATATACACTCCCGGCGACATGTGTGATGTAATTGTCGCCATGAACCCGGCCTCTCTCCGTGCAAACCTGAAGTGGGCCAAAGAAGATGCCACCCTTTTGATCGATTCTTCTGCCTTTGAGGGGAAAGCGATTGAAAAGGCCGGGTATATGGAAAACCCGCTGGAAGATGGATCACTTGATGGTTATAATGTGATCAAGGCCCCCATTGCGGACCTGACCAAAGAGTGTCTGGCAGACATGGGTATTGACAAAAGGATGGCGGCACGTACCAAAAACATGTATGTGCTGGGGATGATGTTCTTTTTGTTTGGCCGTGACCTGGACAAACCAAGGGCATTTCTCAGGGAAAAATTTGCCGGCAAGGAAGCGGTGATCAAGGCCAATGAAACCGCCATGCAGGCCGGATATGACTATGCCGCAAAGGCGGATGACGTTAAGTTTGTGTTCAAGGTGGATCCGGCACCCATGGCAAAAGGGTGGTACAGGAACATTACCGGGAATGTGGCCACCGCATGGGGCTTGCTGGCTGCTTCAGAAAGGAGCGGACGTCCGCTCTTCCTCGGATCTTATCCGATTACACCAGCTACAGAAATATTGATGGAGTTATCCAAGCATAAATCACTTGGTGCCAAGGTGTTTCAGGCAGAAGATGAGATCGCGGGGATCTGTTCGGCAATCGGGGCCAGTTTTACCGGATCCATGGCCGTAACGACCACCTCAGGGCCCGGGTTATCCTTGAAAAGCGAAGCCCTTGGCCTTGCAGTGATCACTGAGCTGCCTCTGGTTATTGTCAATGTGCAGCGGGCAGGTCCCTCTACGGGGATGCCCACCAAAAGTGAGCAGTCGGACCTGATGCAGGCTTTGTTCGGAAGGAACGGAGAGAGTCCGATGATGGTTATGTCGGCTTCAAGTCCGGCAAACTGTTATGAATATGCCTACCTGGCCTCCAAATATGCCATGGAGCATATGACACCCGTCATATTGCTCACTGAGGGCTATCTTGGGTTTGGATCTGAGCTTTTCCACATTCAGGATGTGAATGAATTGCCTGCGATCAACCCGCCCATGGCCGATCCGAATGATCCCAAGTACAAGCCCTATCGCAGGGATGAAAAAACCCTGGTGCGTAAATGGGCTCTTCCGGGCGTGGAAGGCCTGAGGCATCGCATCGGCGGGCTGGAAAAAACCAACATCGACGGAAACGTATCCACTGATCCGTTAAACCATCAGCTGATGGTAAACATCAGGGAAGAAAAGATAAATCGCATTGCTGATTACATCCCACTGCA
>PWIY01000252.1 GCA_003560215.1 Bacteroidales bacterium
CAGGCGGGCAGGCTGTTATACACCTCATCATCGGCCCGTTCTTTTTCGGTGTCATGACCAGCATCGGCAATTCGCTGATGCACCTTTTCAAGGTCGACCTGATCAGCGTCATAATGCAGGGTAAGCATTTGTTTATCCTGTGACCACTCTGCAAAAGAAACCCCGTCAATGGTTGCTGCGGCTTCAATGCGGTCTTTGCACATACCACAGGCACCATAAACCTTGAATTCTGTTTCTGCGGGATTGGCTTGTAATGCTCCCAGCGATGGCAATAAAATGGCTGCAAGAAAGATTAGTGTTTTCATACCTGATTTTTTTTTGTGAGAAAAATTAATTTTCGGATCTAAATTCAGGTATAAAAGTACTTTATTGTCAGTGTAAGGAGGTAACACTTTTATGGGAAAAAGCTATAATATTTATAGCTCATCAAGGGAGTTGCGCTGTTTGTCGTGAAGTTTGCGAAACTCGCCGGGGGTCATGCCGGTAATTTTCTTAAACTGGCTGTTCAGGTAGGAAGGACTGCTGTAACCGAGTTGCCAGGCAATTTCACCCACAGTCATTTCGTCGTAAAACAACAGTTCCTTTACTTTTTCAATCTTCTGACGAATGATATATTGCTCCAGCGTGATTCCCTCCACCCTGGAGAAAAGATTACTGATATAGCTGTACTCGTAAGGGATTTGTTCACCGATCAGTGCTGACCAGTTATTTTTGACGCCCCCTTCCGAATGATGAATGTGCTGTATTACAACACTCTTAATTTTCTGAATCAATTGACTCCGCCGTTCATCAATTCGTTTAAAGCCTTGTTCCTCCAAAGCATTATCCAGTCTTTCCTTTTCAGGTTCCGATAACGCTTCCCTGTTCAGCACCAGTTCGCCAAGGGAAACGGACAGGGGATCCAGGTTGAGTTTTTCAGCCACATGCCGGACTGCCTCCACGCAGCGGGGGCAAACCATGTTTTTTATAACCAATCTGAGGGGCATTTATAAGGGCTTAATCGTTCCGTTTGATGATTTCGGCAGTACGGTTTCCATAAGGAAGGGAGCCACCTTCCTCCTCCTTAAGCTTTTTCCAGGCCCTGGAAATAATGAGTTCTTCCACATCATCTTTTCCGCAGGGAACCTCAACCACGTACTCCTCAATTTCGTAGGTGGCAATATTACATTTAACAATGGCCTTTCCCATATTGCTGGTTCTTTTGTAGAAAACGGCGGTTTTATTCTGAAAAGGTAAACCATCCCGGCCTGCTTTTCACATATATGGGCCAACTTTGGTTTTCTCTCAAACAAATATACATGACAAAATTGAATTAATATAACCATTGTATAAAATATGCGAAATAATGCCCTTAAACAGCTTGAACTGTTATTCAAAGAAAAAAAATGTATATTGCGGCCGAAGCGGGATATTTGCATCCGCACTTCTTAATGACTAACCAAAACCACCACCAACATGATCAGAAAGACCTTCCTTTTTGGGGCATTCCTGCTCCTGTCAACATTCATTTACGGACAATATACCCCATGGTACTACTGGACCCTTTTGCCTGAAGATCAAATGAAAGAGATCATCGGCGAATCCTCAGGCGAAACAGCTTATCATACCATGATTGAAACAGCCGGATATACCAGAAACCGCCGTGCCGAAGAGTACCGGACCACTTTCAGGGAATCCGCTTACATTTATGACAAACTGAAGTTTTACGGAGTACCTGAAGCCAATCTCGTAAGAGTTCCTGCACGCAGCGATGAAACCTGGAACGCGATTAGCGGAGATCTCTGGGAGGTGTCACCGGGAAGATCCAAAATCGTTTCTTACCGGGATAATGCCTTCCAGCTTACCCAGGGGAGCAACAGTGCAGATGTCCGGGCTGAGCTGGTCTGGGTGGGAAATGGTTCGGAAGAATCAGTCAATGAAGCAGGAGTGGAAGGCAAAATTGCCGTGGGCCACGGAAATGTAAGTTTTATTCACAGAAATGCCATGATGGCCGGTGCGCTTGGCGTGGTGGCCATCAGTGATTCCAGGAATTATTTTGATCCGTTGCAGATCCCGATTGGTCGTGTCGGAGAAGTAAGAAACCCCGATACCAGAGAAACATTTCCTGCCGGCTTTGCTTTCCAGATGAATATCCGGGAAGGACAATATTTAAGGAACCGTCTGTTGCGGGGAGAAAGCATCATCGCACACGCCGTTGTGGAAACCAGCATGGAACCCTATGAGATCCAGAATGTGGAGGCAACCATCCCGGGAGAAAACCCTGAAGAGATCGGGGCCATTTTATCCGCACATATTTTTGAGGGACTTGTCAAACAGGGGGCCAATGACAACAAATCGGGCGGGGCAGCCATCCTGGAAGTGGCCAGGGTGCTGAACACCCTGATCGAAGAAGGCCGGATCCCCCGCCCGAAACGCAGCATTCGCTTTGTCTGGGGCCCGGAGTTTTCCGGCACCAGACCCTGGGTGGAAATGAATTTTGAGGATATAAAGCATGCCTACTGCAACATCAATATGGATATGGTCGGGGAATGGCTCAGCCTGAATAAATCCACCTTCTCCCTCATGCGCACCACCTTTGGCAATCCCCACTATGTGAATGACGTAGTGGAAAATTTCTTCCGTTTTGTAGGCGAGGGGAACAAGGAAAAAATCCATAACCGGCGGGACACCTACCCTGTGGCTCACCGGATCGTTGCCCCTTTCGGATCGGATGAACCTTTCCGCTACAGCATTGAACCCCATTACGGTTCATCAGACCACGTCGTTTTCAACAATTTCGGTGTGCAGATACCCGGCGTCATGCTCATCGCCTGGCCAGATCAGTGGTATCATACATCCGGCGACCTGCCTGACAAGGCTGACCCTACCCAACTCAGGCGGGCTGTGGTAATTGCAGCGGCCTCAGCCTATACCATAGCCAATGCCGATGATGAAATGGCCGTAAAAATTGCCGGTGAAATTGCCGGCAATGCCTCCAGGAGACTGGGGCATCAGCTGCAGGTAGCCATGGACATGGTCAACAGCAGTGATGCAGACGATCTCCAGGCTCGTTACCAGGAAGCAACCGAACTACTCAAAGCCCACCTGATGAATGAACTGGCTACGGTGGAATCAATATATGAACTTGTGGATAATGCTGAACTGGTCGCCGATCATATTGAAGCGATGAAAGCGGGTATAGAAACCGTGGGGCTGAGTCATCGTAACGGCCTGGAAGCACAGATGCAAACCAGGTCGCGCATGCTTGGCATCGATCCGGTGCCGTCATTGGTTCTCACAGACAAAGAGGAAAGGGCCAGCGCAATGATCCCCTCATATACACCAGGTACATTTAAAGGAGGACCGAACATACTGAATCAAAGCCTTGCTGAATTACCGGATGAGATCACAGAAACATACCCTGTGGAAGGACGAATTGACCGGACAGAGATTGCACGTCTGGTTAACGGTGAATACTCGGTTTATACCATCAAAACAATGCTCGATGCCCAGCAGGAGAGAAAAACCGACCTGCAGGATGTGATGAATTTCTTTGAACAATTGAAAGCTGCCGGGCTGGTGGATTATTAAACCAGTGCAGAGAGCTTACTGCAAAGAACCCTTCACCCTCTTTCCCGGGAATGCCGCAGGTATTCTTTAAGAAAGAGGGTGTTTATTTTTTCACTTCACCGATCTGTTCCTCCACTGACCTGATTTTTCCGTCCAGCCGCCCTGCTTTTCCTTTCCGGATATCCAGTTTCAGGCTTGAGTATACCCTTTGGCAATCCGGCTCCAGAAGCGCATAAGATTTTTCGATCAATTTGAGTATCTCCGCCATGGTTTCTGCCTCCACGACCGTTCCCATGGGTGTCAGCCTGTAATGGTGGCCGGTTTCTTTAATCATTTTGATAATTCTGCTTACGTAAGGGCTGACGCTTTCTCCCTTATCCGTCGGAAACATCGAAAATTCAAGTAATACAGACATTGTTATGTGTTTTAATTGGAATATTTCTGGAAAAAGTAAAAATACAAAAGGTGCGGCAGATTAAAAATCCATCGTTGGGATAATTTGTTTCAATAAAATGAATAATTTAGCCAATGGAAGCAAACAAATTGCAGTTCAAATTCCGGAATCCATAGTGAATTGATTTAAAAAACCAATATGAGAATAACAATAATCTGTATATTGATCATGATTGCCTTCAGCGGCTGCAGGGCAAAACAAGAATCCAGGGAAATGGATGAAAATGGCACAAACCAATGGGCGAATCCGGAAATTTCATTCCGGAACCATCCCGGTATTGAAAGAATTTACCAACAGGCCGGTGAAAACGGAGGAAAAACCGGTGAAGCCGGGTTACAGGACTTCCTTGACCGCATCAATGAAAAATTCAGAGAAAGTGAGCTTGACAGGGAGGAAGCCGTCCGCGTCTATGAAATGCTGCATGAGTCCGGTATCCTTTTTAACGAACCGGTGGGTATGCCGGATCCCGATGAGCCGCTTTCACGTGAAACGGTTGATGATCTGAAAAACAGGATTGCGATCCGTAAAAAAGACGAAAACTCCTGGTATATATTTTTCATAAGGACATCCTGCGGATTTACTTATTTCTACGGTTACTTTGACTGGCCTGAAGAACCGGATGTCCTCAATTTGCGATCCATTGAAAGCTGGAGGGCGTCAGTCCCCTGCTGATTATTCATTGCAATTCACTCCCATTAACTCCTTCCTTCAATGCCCTTACGTCCCATTGCTACAATCATATTAATCATTCTGACTGCCTTTAATGTTCCTGGTCAGCCGGCTGCCCCTGACCCGAACCACACTGACTCAGCACAGCAGATTTTGAAAGCGCAGTCAGCAGAATTGCTGAATCAACTAACCGCCAACAGAGAACTGGCTCATAGCCTGGCTGCTGAAAAAGGTTGGGTCACCAGGCAAATCCTGCCCAATGGAGATGTGATTTCTTTGGAGGGCGTTGATGAAAACGGCTTACCGATTTATTACAGCACCGAATTCAATCTATATGCAGCGGCAACCACCTCAACTGACAAATTATGGACAGGAGGAGAAAGCGGCTTGAACCTTACCGGCGGCTCCTCCTTCATGGACGGGAAACTGGCCATATGGGACGGTGGCAATGTGCGCGGCGGACACCGGGAAATCACCCGGCGCTCCACCATAAACAACCCGGATGCCGACCTCAGCAACCATGCCACTCATGTGGCTGGCACCATGATCGCGGCCGGAGTGAATCCCCTGGCCAAAGGAATGGCTTATGGGGCAAATGAAATCAGAACCTGGGATTTCAGCAACGATGGTGAGGAAATGACAGATGCGGCAGAAAGCCTGCTGATTTCAAACCACTCATATGGTCGTGTGGCAGGATGGCGATTCAACGGCGAAAGAGATGGGACCCCCTCCGATCCTTACTGGGAATGGCGGGGTGATGTTTCCGTAAGCAGTGAAGAAGATTATAAGTTCGGATACTATGACGAACGGGCACAACTGTGGGATATGATCTCTTATTATTCCCCATATTACCTGATTGTAAAATCTGCGGGAAACAACCGCGGATCAAACGGACCTTCTGTGGGGCAGCCTTTCTGGCGCTTCAATGAAACCGGAAACTGGACCCTTGATACCCGCTCACTGGATATGAGCAGCAACAGCGGGTACAATACCGTTCCAGCCTATGGAAATGCCAAGAATATTCTCAGTGTTGGTGCTGTTGGTGCCATCAAAAACGGATATCGTAAAACTGAAGATGTCATCATATCAGGGTTTTCCAGCTGGGGGCCCACAGATGACGGCAGGATTAAGCCGGATATTGTGGCAAACGGTGTAAGTGTGTATTCGGCATCATCCAGTGGAAATGCTGATTATACCACAATGAGCGGTACGTCCATGTCAGCGCCGAATGCTTCCGGGACACTTTTTTTGCTGCAGGAGCACTATCACCAATTGAATGACACCTTTATGCTCAGCTCGACACTTAAAGGGCTGGTGTGCCATACTGCCGATGAAGCGGGCAACCCGGGGCCGGACTATGTATACGGCTGGGGACTGCTGAATGCAGAAGCAGCGGCCCGCGTTATCACCAATGCCGGTGACAATGCCATGATCAAAGAAACATCCCTTGTTTCGCAGGACACCCTTACCATGGAGGTGATTGCCTCGGGAGAGGAAGCCCTGTCCGTAACCATTGCCTGGACAGATCCTGAAGCGGATCCTTTGC
>PWIY01000211.1 GCA_003560215.1 Bacteroidales bacterium
CCCAACAAGCCCTACAACGTAAAAGACATTGTTTACTCCATTGTGGATGACAATGAATTTTTGGAGGTACAACGTACTTATGCCCCGAACATCGTGACCGGGTTTGCCCGCTTCAACGGCATGTCGGTGGGCATTGTGGCCAACCAGCCCAATTACCTGGCCGGTGTACTGGACATCAATGCGTCCCGCAAGGCAGCACGTTTCGTACGTTTCTGCGATGCCTTCAACATTCCGCTGGTGACACTGGTTGACGTACCGGGCTTTTTGCCGGGAACCACCCAGGAATACGGTGGCATTATTTCCCATGGAGCGAAACTCCTTTTTGCTTACGGCGAAGCTACCGTGCCAAAGGTTACCATCATACTGCGCAAAGCTTACGGAGGTGCCTATTGTGTGATGAGCTCCAAGCATCTGAGGGGTGACCTCAATTATGCCTGGCCCATGGCTGAAATTGCTGTTATGGGACCAAAAGGCGCCATTGAGGTATTGAACAACAAGGAGATCCGGCAGATCGAAGACGAAGAAGAAAGAGAAAAGTTCATTGAAAAACGGGAAGAGGAGTACAAGGAAAGATTTGCCACACCTTTTGCTGCTGCCAAATATGGCTACATTGACGATGTGATTGAACCCCGAAATACACGTTTCCGGGTTATCCGCGCACTGCAGTCGCTGGCTACCAAAAAGGATGTCAATCCGCCCAAGAAACATTCTAACATACCATTGTAAAACCCATTCTATGAACTATTTCATTTCGCTGCATATGCAAATACTGGCCCAAACACCCACCGTTGACCCGGAAGCAGCCAAAACTTTTGCCCAGCAGGATCCGACTGGTTTTATCATGGCCATGCTTGGGATGGGAATTGTATTCACCATCCTGATATTGATCTACGCCATTTTTTCCAATACACCCAGGCTTTTTGCTCCCACATTCAAGCAAAGGATGAAAAGCCTGTTTTGGAAAAAACCAGCGGATGCATCAGCCGAACCTGCAGAGGAAACCGCTCATCCGGCAGAGGCCGACCTCACCGGTGAGATCAACGCAGCCATCGGTGCTGCAATTCACCTGTATCGCTCTGAACTCCACGACTTTGAGGACACTGTAATCACCATGAAGAAAGTGTCCAAAACCTATTCGCCATGGAGTTCAAAAATTTACGGGATGCGCAACCTGAATCAACGTTAGATAATAGATAAATAAGTTTATCCCAACTGGTAAAATAGAAAAGTAAGACCCCATGAGGAAATATAAATTCACCATTCACGGTAACGAGTACGAGGTCCACATCAAAAATGTGGAAGACAACGTGATTGACCTTGAAGTCAACGGATCTTCCTATGAAGTAGAAGTGGACAAAGCCATCCAACCTGCCAAAACACCAAAGATTGTCAGGTCACGTGTAACACATGCAAAAGACTCCAAGCCGGATGAAGGCACAGGAATGAAATCACCAGTAGCACCTGTAGGTAAGATCAAATCACCCCTGCCCGGCACCATAATCAGCATTTCTGTAAAGGAAGGTGACACGGTTAAGGTAGGACAGAAGATCATGGTGATGGATGCCATGAAAATGGAAAACAACATTGACTCGGACAAGGACGGTAAAGTCATTTCAATTCCCGTCAGGCCAGGTCAATCAGTTATGGAAGGTGACACACTGATAGAAATCGGAGAATAATCGACGTATGGATACCGGAATATTTAGTTTTTTATATGAGCAGGTGCTGGAGTTCACCAACCACACCGCATTTTCGAACCTGACCTGGGGGCATATTGTGATGATTGCCGTGGGCCTGTTTTTCATTAATCTGGCCATCACCAAGCATTACGAACCCCTGCTGCTGATCCCGATCGGATTCGGCATCATTATCGGAAACATTCCATTTGATCTGGACGCAGACCTTCAGATCGGCCTCTATGAGGAGGGGAGTGTGCTGAACATGCTTTACTTCGGGGTACAACGGGGGTTGTACCCGCCCATCATCTTTCTGGGAATCGGGGCCATGACGGATTTTTCTTCCCTGCTGTCCAAACCACGGCTGGTGCTTTTGGGCGCAGCTGCCCAGTTCGGAATTTTTGCCGCTTATGCCTTCTCCCTGTACCTGGGTTTTGACCCTGCACAGGCAGGTGCCATCGCCATTATCGGTGGTGCTGACGGCCCCACGGCGATCTTCCTGTCATCCAAACTGGCGCCTGAGTTTATCGGACCCATCGCCATTGCAGCTTATTCCTACATGGCCCTGGTACCGGTTATTCAACCGCCGGTCATGAAGCTGCTGACCACCAAGAAAGAGCGTGTAATCCGCATGAAGCCCCCAAGGGCTGTCCCCAAGCAGGAAAAGATCATTTTCCCCATTGTCGGGATGCTCCTGACCACTTTCATCATGCCCACGGCATTGCCACTGCTCGGAATGCTTTTCTTCGGTAACCTCCTGAAAGAAAGCGGTGTAACCAACAGGCTGGCAGAAACCGCCCGGTCTTCGCTGGTGGATATTGTAACCATCTTCCTGGGACTGACTGTCGGTGCTTCCACGCAGGCCACCGTGTTCCTGACCACAGAATCACTGATGATCTTCGGACTCGGAGCAGCAGCCTTTGTCATCGCCACCTTCAGCGGAGTGATCTTTGCCAAGGTGATGAATTACTTCTCGCCGGCAGATGACAAAATCAACCCGCTGATCGGGAACTCCGGTGTATCGGCAGTACCTGACAGCGCAAGGGTTTCACAGCACGTGGGTCTGGAATATGACAAAACCAACCACCTGCTGATGCACGCCATGGCCGCCAACGTTTCCGGTGTAATCGGCAGTGCCATCGCAGCAGGTATTCTGCTGAGTTTCCTGGGGTAATTTCTCAGCTTCCTGGAATAATTCACTGCGAAAGAACCGTAAATAAAGCAATTAATAAAGCACAACACTTAGAATAGCGGGGATGCCCTGACTGGATGACCTGACTGGATGTCCTGACTGGATGACCTGATTGATAAACGGCAACCTGCGAAACATTAGAAAAAGGGCTGAACCCGCGAGGATTCAGCCCTTTTTTGTTGCCGGTGGTTATTTTCAACGGACAGGTTCACAAGCGCCTGTTTTACCAACAGTCTGTTTCACCAGCGGTCTGTTATACCACGGTCGGATGTCGCCCCCGGTTTGTTTTACCAACGGTCATGTGCACCCCCGACCTGTTTACCAGCGGCCTCTTTGCTGGTTTCCGGCTTGCCCTGCCGGCTTGAATTACCAGTGGCACACTGTCAATAACCGGAGGCTCAACACAAAAAGTCTATTTTACAAAAACTTTATACGCCCAGGGTTCAAGCTCTTTCACCTCTTCATCAGCGAGTACATATTGGTCACCGGAGAACAGTTCCGTGTATGTTCCCTGATAAATGGCACCCATCAGCTCCACCTCAAGGGGCTGGTCAGACAGGTTAAGCAGCACAAAAACCTTGTCATCATTTTTTTCACGCGTAAAAGCAAAAACCTGCTCGTCGTGGCTTGTGGTTACCCGGTGCATATCACCACCGAATTCTCCGTTCCAAAGGGCTTCATTGTCTGATTTCAGGTTGAGAAGCGTCCGGTAAAAATCCTCATACCGAATGTCACTCCAGTCTATTTCATCCTTCTCAAAAAACTCCAGCATGTGATCCAGTCCGGCTTCCTGCCCGCTGTAAATCAAAATGGTTCCGGGGATGGTTGCAGTCAGCACAGCAAAAGCCTCCTTGCCGTCTCCAAGGCGGTCAAACACAGTACCGGCCCATGAATTCTCGTCATGGTTGGTGATAAAATACATTTTGTAAGAACCGTAAGGAAAGCCACCGGCGGCATCCACAAAGAAATACTCATCCATCGCTTCCACCGTTTTTTCACCAGCTGCCACATCATTCATGATGTGATGAAACCTCCACCCATAGCCCGACTCGAAAGCATGCTCATGTAGTTCCGGGGTTTCCGCTTCGGCCAGCAAGTAAATGGGTTTGATCTCCTCCAGTTCAGCCCTGGCGCGGATCCAAAAGTCAGTGGGCACATAATCAGCCACGTCGCAGCGGAATCCGTCGATGCCGATTTCCTCTATCCAGAAACGCATCTCCTGGATCATCGCATCACGCAGATCCGGGTTTTCATAATCCAGCTGGATCACATCAGACCAGTCTTCAATGGGCGGGAAAAAGTTGCCGTCCTCATCGGTTTCATAATACTCCGGATTGGTTTCGGTCCAATAGTGATCCCAGGCGGTATGGTTGGCCACCCAGTCAAGGATGACATACATGCCCCGGTCATGGGCACCATCCACAACCCGCTTGAAGTCTTCCAGCGTCCCAAACTCAGGATTGGCGGCAGTGTAATCCCGGATGCTGTAATAACTCCCGAGGGTGCCTTTTCTTTCCTTCTCCCCGATGGGCTGAATCGGCATGAACCACAGAATGTCCACACCCATATCGGCCAGTCGGTCCAGGTGTTCCTCAAAGGCCTCAAAGGTGCCCTCAGCGGTGTATTGCCGGGTATTCACCTCATAGATGTTGGCATTGATGCTCCATTCAGGATGTTCCACGGTGCTTACAACCACACCGGCGGGCACATCATCATCGGGCGACGGCCCACAGGCCTTTACTCCGATTATCAGAGCCAGGCCGATTAAGCTGATTACAAGTTTTTTAAGTTTCATAGGCTTAGTAATATGTGACCCCTTCGGGGTCCGTTAAACATAAGTAACATATGACCCACAAGTAACATGTGACCCACAAGTAAAATGTTACCCACCAGTAACATGTGACCCACCAGTAACATATGACCCACCAGTAACATATGACCCCTTCGGGGTCTATCCCTCTACCCTCTACCCTCCACCTTCTTCCTTCCAGCTTCCACCTTCCAACTTCTACCTTCTTCCCTCTACCCTCTAACCTCCACCTTCTTCCTTCCACCTTCCACCTTCCACCTTCTACCCTCTAACTTCTACCTTCTTCTACCTCCCCGTCAACACCTCAAAGCTCTCCGGCTCCATTTCCACCACCAGTTCGTTGGCCTGCACCTCGAATGCTTTGCCGAAATGGGACGTAAAGCCGGCGCGAACCATGTCTGCAGGCAGTTCGACCCGTATTACCTTCGGCTCACTGCTGCTGTTGAACACCACCAGCGCATGCTCCCCGAAGTAAGAACGACTGTAGGCATAAGTTTGCGGCCCAACTTTCAGCGTCCGGAAGTCACCGTAAACAAACGCCAGGTGGTCACTCCGCAGATGCCCCAGCCTTGATGCATTGTTCCTTACCCAAAGCTGCTCTTCGGTAAGGTCTTCAAACTGCATGGGCCGGCGGCTGTCGGGGTCACTGGCACCCGGCAGACCTATCTCATCGCCATAGTACAACACCGGTACACCAGGAATGGTCATAATAAAAGCTGTCAGCTGCGACAACCGGTTGTAACCAACCGGGTCTCCGACACCGATCTCACGCTCCCAGCCGGGTTGCGTATCGTCCTCATCCCATCCAAGGTCGCCTCCGGCCAGGGAAACAAACCTCGGCAAATCATGATTCCCGGTGATATTCCCCATCAGGTTGTTGAACCCATAATGGCTGAAACTTTGATGCAGGGAATAATCCAGGTCTTCAAAAGAAGCATCTCCGCGTCCGAACACCGTCCGCGAGTCAAAATACAGGTTGAAATCAAACTGCCCGTCGAGCAGGCCGCTGCCCACATAACTGCCGATCAGTTCGCGGCTTCCGAATGTTTCACCGATCTGAAACAGCCGGCGGTCATTGGGTATCATGTAATCCTCTTTGAGTTTACGTGTCAGGGTACGCCAGAAATCCAGATGCACATGCTTGGTGGCATCGTGGCGAAACCCATCCAGATGATAGTTGTCGATCCAGAAAAAAGCACTGTCAGACATCAGTTCCACCACCTCCGGATTTTCAAAATCCAGACTGGGCAAAAACCTGTCGAACCAGGTGGTCAGGCGGTAATCATCCCACCGGCGAATGTTTAAGCTCCCATCGGGCAGATGCAGCGGGGTGGCCCAGCCAGGGTTCTCCTGTATGATGGGATTTTCTTCGTGCACATGGTTCGATACAAAATCCAGCATCACACTGATATTGTTGTCATGGGCCACATCACGCAGTTCCTTCAGCTC
>PWIY01000033.1 GCA_003560215.1 Bacteroidales bacterium
CATTACACACACTGGACTTTACCGATACCTCCGGCCTTCAACGGCTGATATTTGATGAATTGGAGAAAAAAAATGCTGTTTATGCCTATGGCGGTTATCTTGAAGACAGGGCCGTGTACAGACGCAGCCCTTTGTTTTCAGCGTCTGCTGATCAGGCCCGCAGCATTCATCTCGGAACCGATATCTGGGCTGAAGCAAACACCCCGGTTTACTTGCCGTTTGAAGGGAAAATCCACAGTTTCCAAAACAATGACAATTACGGGGATTACGGTCCGACCATCATCGTTGAACATCAGCTTGGAGATGCCAGGTTTTATACCTTGTATGGCCATCTCACCGCTGATTCCCTGAAAGATAAAACAACCGGCACCACCCTCCGAACCGGGGAGATCCTTTGCCATATCGGAGATGCTCCGGTCAACGGCGACTGGCCTCCCCATCTGCATTTTCAGGTCATTGCAGACATGCAGGGCCAGCATGGTGATTTCCCGGGCGTATGTACCAGGCAGGAGATTGACCGTTACAGGAAAATCTGTCCTGACCCGGGAATATTTTTCCGGAAACTCAACCAGTAAAAAAAATATTCGACCCTCCACATATTTATTGCTTTAAAGTAATATATCATATATTTTTGTTGGGATGAATCACTTCATTCACCAATATTGTTAATGTGATGGATATTTTTGCCAAAGCTACTGCCAGAATGGGCCCTTTGGGCCAGTACGCAAGCCAGGTACACGGCTACTTTACTTTTCCCAAACTGGAAGGGGATATATCGAACAGAATGCATTTCAGAGGGAAGGAAAAGCTTGTCTGGAGCCTGAATAACTACCTCGGTCTGGCAAACCACCCCGAAGTACGAAAAGTCGATGCAGAAGCGGCCAAAGAATACGGGATGGCACTTCCCATGGGTGCACGGATGATGTCAGGTCAGACCAGGCTGCATGAGCAGCTGGAAAATGAACTGGCTGCGTTTGTCGGCAAAGAAGCAGCCTATCTGCTGAACTTCGGTTACCAGGGCATGGTTTCAATCATTGATGCCCTGGTTGACAGACAGGATGTGGTTGTTTATGACAGCGAGTCACACGCCTGTATCATTGACGGTCTTCGCATGCACCTGGGCAAACGTTTTGTTTTTCCACACAATGACATTGACAACCTGCGAACCCAGCTCCGCCGGGCCAAAAAGCTCACGGAAAAAACCGGCGGCGGCATACTGGTGATCACCGAAGGGGTCTTTGGCATGTCAGGAGACCTTGGTAAACTGGATGAAATCGCCCGCCTGAAAAAAGAATACAACTTCCGCTTGCTGGTCGATGATGCCCATGGGGTGGGAACAATGGGTCCCACCGGTGCAGGTACCGGAGAACATTTCGGGGTTCAGGATGAAATAGATGTGTTTTTCGGCACCTTTGCCAAATCATTTGCCTCCATCGGGGCTTTTGTGGCCGCCCCCAGAGAGATTATCACCTACCTGATGTACAACATGCGCAGTCAGATCTACGCAAAATCTCTGCCCATGCCGCTCGTGGCCGGTGCCCTGAAACGGCTTGAACTGATGCGCAATCATCCGGAATTGCGGGAAAAATTGTGGACCATTGCCAACGCCCTTCAAAAAGGTCTCAGGGCCAGGGGTTTCAATATTGGCAACACCCAGTCTCCCGTTACACCTGTTGTACTCAGCGGAGATACACCCGAGGGAGCCAACCTGGCACACGATCTCAGGGAAAATTTCAACCTGTTCTGCTCAGTGGTTGCATACCCGGTTGTACCAAAGGGAACAATCATCCTCCGGCTGATCCCAACCGCGGTTCATACCCTGGAAGATGTGGAGTACACGCTGGACGCCTTTTCCCGGGTAAAAGACAAGCTGGATAAAGGAGAGTATGCGACCGGCAAAATTGTTGACGTCGTATAAAACCTGCAGACAAAGACCTAATACAGCCTGGATCTTTTCAGCATAAAGGAAAGCAACACGTTTTCATACCCCTGGTTGATGCCTGCAGGTACGAAATCAATTTTGTATTGCATGCATTTAAGGCGCAATTCTTCGTAATATTCTTTCATCTGCCGGACGTACCTTTCCCTGAGATCTGAAGGATTCAGGCGAATCATACGGCCGGTTTCCATGTCCACAAAACGATAAGGACGATTGCCGTAATCGAACTCCAGTTCCTTTTGTTGTTCATGCACATGGAAAAGGATGACCTCGTGTTTGTTGTGCTTCAGATGCTGTAAAGCAGAAAAAAGGGATTCAGGGGTGGCTTCATTATCAAGCATATCGGAAAAAATGATCACAAGCGATCGTTTGTGAACCTTTTCGGCGAGCAAATGCAGCAACTCAGCAGTATCTGTGGTTTTTCTTTCCTGGTCTTTGCCGGGATGGTAGAGCTTCTCATATTGTGTAAACAACATCCTGTGGTGTACACTGTTTGACCTGGCGGCCGTGTGCAATTCCATTTGATCGGAAATGACACTGAGCCCCACGGCATCCCTTTGTTTTCTTAAAAGGTATGTAAGAGCAGCTGCACATTCAACAGAAAAAGCAATCTTGGAATAATCATTCCCTTCATGATCCCTGCCCTTGAAGTGCATGGAGGATGAGTTGTCTATTACGATCTGACAGCGGAGATTGGTTTCTTCCTCAAACCGTTTCACGAATAATTTCTCCGTACGTGCATACAACTTCCAGTCGATATGCCTGGTACTTTCTCCGGGATTGTATATCCTGTGTTCGGCAAATTCGACAGAAAACCCGTGAAAAGGGCTTTTGTGCATACCCGTTATGAACCCTTCCACGACCTGGCGGGCAAGCAATTCCAGATTTCCAAATCGTCCCGGAAGGTCAGGATCAATTCTTTTAATCAAAAGGCAATGGATTTATGGTACTAAAGGAGGCTCTCAATTTTGTCAACCAGTACGTTTTTAGGGACAGCGCCCACCTGTTTGTCAACCACTTCTCCCCCTTTAAAGAAAAGAATCGTGGGGATATTCCGGATACCGTACTTCATGGCCACTTCAGGATTGCTGTCCACGTCAACTTTCCCGACAACAGCCTTGTCTTTATATTCTTCAGCAATTTCTGCCACAATGGGTCCCACCATGCGGCATGGACCGCACCATTCCGCCCAAAAATCGAGCAGTACAGGTTTGTCAGCCTTCAACACATTTTCTTCAAAGTTGGAATCGGTAATTTCAAGTGCCATAATGCTATGTTTTAGTTTGGTCTTACGAATACAAATATATTACTTATCCATCACAGTGTTCACCATCCTGCATGAATTAATTTAAACGGTATTTCACATCATAATGTTTTAATAATTCCTGTAAAAAACCGATGGGATCCACCTTAACGGTGCGGGAAATCATTTCAACCGTACAGTTTTCGACAGGATCCTGCAGGCTGATTTTCAACCTGGACCGGCCTTTGTGCTGAGCCGCAATCGTTTTCATTTTTTCAACCAGAAATGAATTAATGTCGCCCACCGGAAGATTTAGGATCAGGTCCGAGGTGTCATTTTCTGCCACATCACTCAGTAGCTGCATACTTTTAACCCGGATATCGGTCTGTGTGGGATTCCTTCTGTTCTGCTGCATCCTGGCCTTCACCATGACGGCATTCTGAACCACCAGGAAATGCTTTACTTTCAGGTAATCTTCGGCAAAAACAAACAACTGGTGGGAGTCGGAATAATCTTCAATCTGAATGACCCCATAAGGTTTCCCGTTCTTGGTGTATTTATGAGCGGCCGCGGTAATGATTCCTGCAAAACAAAGCTCCCTTTGCCCGGAATGCCGGTTACTCTTAAGGTCTCCAACGGAAGTGTTGCAGTAACTCTGAATGTGGATTTTAAAACCATCCAAAGGATGACCGGAAATATACATCCCGGTAACCTCCTTTTCCTGTTGCAGCATTTCCATTTTACCCCAGGGCTCACATTCCGGCAGATCCGGATCGGGAAGCACATTGTCTGAACTTTCATCGAAAAGATTCATTTGTGATGTATTCTCCCGGAGAAGCACCTGTTGGGTGTGCCTGATCACCTTATCCAGAAATATACTGGCACCATTGTCATCGGAATGGAAAAACTGTGCCCGGTGACATTCACTGAAACAGTCAAAGGCACCGGCCCTGGCCAGTGACTCAAATACCCTCTTGTTCACTGCCCTCAGGTTCACCCTTTTGGCAAAATCAAAGATGTTTTTGTACGGGCCGTTGGTATTTCTTTCATCTACAATCGTTTCCACGGCCCCTTCTCCCACCCCTTTGATGGCGCCCAGACCGAATCGAATTTCTCCCTGATCATTCACCACGAAATTAAAGGTACTTTCATTGACATCAGGCCCGAGCACTGGTATCTTCTGCCGCTGGCATTCCTCCATCATGAAGGTAATCTTTTTGATGTCGCTGAAGTTATGGGTCAGCACAGCGGCCATATATTCCGCTGTATAATTGGCTTTCAGGTAAGCGGTCCGGTATGCAACAACCGAATATGCAGCCGAATGGGAGCGGTTGAACCCATATTCCGCAAACCGGGCCATCACGTCAAAGATCTTCTCTGCTGTAGCCTTTTCAATGTTTTTCCTGGCGGCACCTTCAATGAAAAAGGTTTTCTGCCGCTCCATCTCTTCTTTCTTCTTCTTACCCATGGCCCGCCTCAGAATGTCCGCATTGGCCAGTGTAAAACCGGCCATGATCTGGGCAGCCTGCATGATCTGCTCCTGGTATACCATGATTCCGAAGGTGGGCTGCAGGATCTCCTCCAGCCACGGATGCGGATACTCAACTTTTTCCAGCCCGTGCTTTCGCCTGATATACAGTGGAATAAAATCCATTGGCCCGGGCCTGTAAAGGGCATTCATGGCGATCAGGTCCTCAATGTTGGAGGGCTTGAGTTCCTTGAGGTATTCACGCATCCCCTGCGACTCAAACTGAAAGGTACCAATGGTATCTCCCCTTTGATACAGTGCATAGGTCTGTTCATCATCCAGGGGCACATTCTCAATATCAATTTTGCTGCCATAACGGTTTTCAATGTTGTTCAGGGCTTCTTTGATAATTGACAGGGTCTTGAGCCCCAGGAAGTCCATCTTGAGCATTCCCACAGACTCCACATGCTTGCCCTCGTATTGTGTTACGGGCAAATCAGTATCCTTCTGCGTGCTGAGTGGCAGGCAGTCAACAAGGTTTTCCGGACCGATAATTACACCGCAGGCATGCACTCCCGTTTGCCGGTTGGAGCCTTCAAGGCTTTTGGCAAATTGCAGTGTTTCCTGCACTTCGGGCAGTGCTTCCTTCAGCGCCTGCTTCAGTTCGGGAACTTCTTTGTAGGCATCAGCCAGATGGGTTCCCGGTCTTTCAGGAACCAACTTGGCCAGACGGTCGGCTTCGGGCAAGGGTAATTTCAGCACCCTGGCCACATCACGAATGGAAGAACGCGCAGCCATGGTTCCAAATGTCACAATTTGTGCCACCTTTTCGCGGCCATATTTCCGGATCACATACTCCATGACCTTTTCACGGCCATCATCATCAAAATCAATGTCAATATCGGGCATGGAAACCCTTTCCGGGTTCAGAAACCGCTCAAAAAGCAAATTGTACCTGATCGGATCGATCGCCGTAATACCCGTACAGTAAGCCACAGCCGATCCGGCAGCACTTCCCCTCCCAGGTCCGACAGCCACATCCATTTCCCTGGCCTTGTTGATAAAATCCTGCACGATCAGAAAATAACCGGCAAAACCCATTTCACGGATCACTTTCAGCTCAAAATCCAGACGCTCGCGAATCTCCTCAGTGATTTCAGGATACAGGGCTTTTGCCCCTTCGTATGTAAGATGCCGCAAATAATCATCCTCAGTTTCAAATCCTTCGGCCAGGGGAAATTTGGGCAAAAGCACTTTTTTTGTGGTGATCTCATAATCCTCCACCTTGTCGGTTATTTCGACTGTTCCGGCCAGTGCGGCAGGTACATCAGAAAACAATTCCGCCATTTCTGCCCTTGTTTTCAGGTACTCCTGACCAGAATACTTCATGCGGGAATCATCGTCAAGATCAC
>PWIY01000280.1 GCA_003560215.1 Bacteroidales bacterium
GAACCGAATCCGCATCATTGAAGCCAGCCGTGAGCGTATCGGCAGCCGTTCCCTTTGTCACCCCGGGAGAATCAGGCTCTCCGTAGGTCAGGGCACCCGACCCGGCTTTGATCAGGAAGCTGTCGCCATGCCCGTGATAGCATCCTTCAAACTTCATCACCATATCCCGGCCGGTATAACCCCTGGCCAGCCGCAAGGCACTCATGGTAGCTTCAGTACCGGAATTGACCATTCTTACACGCTCAACTGACGGAACCATTTCACAGATCAGCTCCGCCAGTTCAATTTCTCCCAGGGTCGGCGCACCAAAACTGGTCCCCTGTGCCGCCACATCATGCAGCCTTTGGGTCACTTCCGGGTGTGCATGACCAAGTATCATCGGGCCCCACGAACCCACATAATCGATAAATCCGTTCCCGTCAATATCATACACACGTGATCCGCTGGCTTTTTCAATAAAAAGCGGTTCAATCCCCACGCTTTTGAAGGCCCTTGCCGGAGAATTCACCCCTCCGGGTATACTGTTCAGTGCACGATTAAATGCCTCTATACTTTTGTCTTTAACCATAAAACAACTTTTTCTGATTATAATTCTGAAATAATTTCCTGGGTATGATAAGAGATGATGATGTCGGCACCAGCACGACGGATGGAGGTCAGAATCTCGCGTACAATCCTTTTCTCATCGATCCAGCCATTTCGCGCGGCAGCCTTGACCATCGCAAATTCCCCGCTCACATTGTAGGCAGCCACCGGGATATTGAAATTGTTTTTCACCTCACTGATTACATCCAGGTAGCTCAGTGCAGGCTTCACCATCACAATATCCGCCCCTTCATCGATATCCAAAGCCACCTCACGCAGGGCCTCCTTTTTATTGGCCGGATCCATCTGGTAAGTGGCACGATCGCCGAATGAAGGGGCACTTTGGGCCGCTTCACGAAACGGGCCGTAAAACGCAGAAGAGTATTTGGCTGAATAGGACATGAGCGGCATATTGTGAAACCCTTTCCGTTCAAGCGCCTGCCTGATGGCCCCGATCCGGCCGTCCATCATGTCACTGGGTGCGATCATGTCCGCACCGGCTTCTGCCAGGCAGAGAGATTGCCTCACAAGGGTATCCACGGTTGAATCATTGTCCACATCCCCGTCAACAATGGTTCCGCAATGCCCGTGCAGGGTATATTCGCAATTACACACATCTGCAATGACAAACAGGTCCGGCATCTCCTTTTTCAGGGCACGGATGGCCCGCTGAACAATTCCATCCGGATCACAGGCCACATCGCCCGTTTCATCCTTTTGCTCCGGAATGCCGAACAGCAATACTGATCTGACCCCTTTCCCGGCCAGCATCTTGCCATATTCCACCAGCTGATCCACCGAAAGCTGGTAATTACCGGGCAATGATTCCACCGGGTTGCGGATGTTTTTCCCGTGTGTCACAAATAAAGGCATGACCAGACAATCCCTGGTCAGTGAAGTTTCACGAACCATGGCCCGGGTCACTCCTGACTTCCTCAATCGTCGCAATCTTGTATCCGGAAATTTCATTGTGCTTTAATTTTGATTGAATTGATTTTTACATTGTACAAATCACTTTATTGGATGCGTCGGCTGCGTCACACGATCGCGGTAACATTTTACCGGATGCTTCATCGGCACGCCATTCCACCCGATGTTTCCCGACAATGATCGCAGGCATCATCTTCCCGATGCCACATTCTGGTCGCACACGCCATATCCCATGATGCATCACCCTGATTGCGTGTTGTAATAATTCATGATGCCCTCTGCAATCCCTTCCGAATGCATTTCCGAAGCAACCACCAGGGGCTGAATCCCGGATTGTGCTACCGCCCCGGCGGTAGTACGTCCGATACAGGCAATTCTCAGAGTTTGCAGGTCAACCTTCCCTTCTGCAACCCGGCAAAAGTTATCAAACCCTGATTGACTGGTGAAAATAATCATGTCATAACGACCCTCAATCACCCTTTGCAAAACCCCGTGATCAATGCAACGCGGCATCACCGTCTCATATACATTGACCCTGGTCACAGCAGCTGTATCCCCGAGGGCTCCGGCAATGGTTCCAGGCGCCAGGTTTCCTGCAGGGAACAATACACGGTATCCTTTTCCCCTGAAAACCTCCCTGAGTTCCCGGGCAAAACCTTCACCTGTTCCGTCATGGCTGATGTAGTCCGCCACGTAACCGTACGCCTCCAGGGCAGAAGCCGTCGGGGTTCCGATCACCGCCATCCTGATATGCTCGGGCAAAACAACCCCGCCCGTTTGCTCCTCCAACCGGCCAAAGAATTGCTGTACACCATTGGAACTGGTAAAAACGATCCAGCCAAAGCCATCAAGCCCCTTAAAAATCCGTTCTCCCTCCTCCGTCAACGCTGCCTTCCGGATCTCAATCATGGGCATCTCCAACACTGTGCCGCCCTGCCCGGCAATGAGCTCCTTCAGTCTTTCTGACCTGCCTTCCGGCCTTGTCGAAACAAATACTTTACCTTTCACCATAGCTTACCATATTCCATTCGTCAACCCGGATCAATTCAACCCGGATCAATTCAACCCGGATCCATTCAGCCCTTATTCATTCATTCCTGATTTTTTCCAAAATCTGATCCCCGCCTTCCCGAAGAAGCTTTTCAGCCAGTTTCCTTCCCAGGGCTTCCGCTTCCGCGGGATGACCGCTCAGGCTGTCCCTGATATAAAGTTGTCCGTCGGGCAATGCCACAAAGCCGGTGATCGAAAAAGTGGCTTCTGTGGTTTGCGTATAACACCCCGCAGGGATCTGACATCCCCCCTCCAGGGTATTCAGGAAAGCCCTTTCGACCCTTGCAGCAAGCCATGTAGGCACATGGTTAAACCTGTCGCACAATGATTGCATGTACGGATCATTTTCCCGGGTTTCCACGGCAATGATCCCCTGGCTGACTGCCGGGATAAAAAGATCCGGGGGCAGTATTTCTGTGATGTAGTGGTCAAGACCGGTTCTTTGCAGGCCTGCCGCAGCCATCACAGTAGCCTCGCAAAGGCCCTCCTCCATTTTTCTCAGCCTGGTCTGCACATTGCCCCGGATATCTACAATCTGTGGCTTGTTGTTCAGATGCAGCAGGCCGGCTTTCCTTCTCAGGCTGGAAGTGCCAACCCTGTCGTTGCTGTTCAGCTCATGGAGTTTCCTGTGATTTAAACTTACAAGGGCATCCCTGAAATCACCCCGTTCAAGTACCGCCCCCAGAGCAAAACCCGGAGGCAAAGTTGTGGGGATATCTTTCAGGCTGTGCACGGCCATGTCTATCTCACCAGAGGCCAGCGCATTTTCAAGCTCTTTGGTAAACAACCCTTTATCGCCAATCTTCGACAAGGCCACATCCAGAATCTTATCCCCCCTGGTCTTAATCACCTCGATCTCAGTGTCAACCTCAGGCGCCAGATCAGCGATCTTTTCCTGCACCCGCTCTGCCTGATAAAGGGCCAGCCTGCTACCCCTGCTTCCGATTTTTACCGTTTTCCTATTCATCGTGCTTAAATATTTCATTGACCAAATCCAGCGACCGCCCAGAAGAGTGATGCCTGAATGCATCCCGCAGGTTCTTAATGAGCACACGGGTATATTTGCGCGTCATCCGGTCGGTGTATTCCTCAATCAGGTTCAGTTTCTTTTCATCCTCCAGCTGCTTGTAAACATCCAGTTCATCCTCCCTGATTTTCTGCAGATTCTCCGTAATAGCACGGATCACAGGCCTCAGCACCAGGCTGTCATACCATTCCATAAATGCACCGGCCACCTCATCAATGATCTCTCCGGCCTGTTTAACACCGGCCTTCCTTTGTTCAAAAGTTGCATCAACCACCGGCTGAATGTCATCAATCCCCAGCAGGTGCACACCTTTTAAATCAGCCACAGAAGGGTCAATGTTTCTGGGGGCCGAAAGATCAACAAGCAACTGTGGATCCTCCTGATGCCCGGCCCGGGATGCTATCAGGTCAGATTCCCTGATCACATAGTCTGCAGCCGCTGTTGCCGCAATCACAATATCACTGCCTGGCAGTGCCTCCCTGAATGTTTCAAAAGGCATGGTTTCGGCCTGGTATTCGCGTGCAAGAGCCCGGTCATTGGCCAGGGTTCGATTCGAAATGACTATGTTTCTTACACCATGTTTCACAAGATAATGCAGGGCAAGCCGCCCGGTTTCGCCGGATCCGATCAGGAGAATTTTTTTCTCCGGCAGATCGGGGCATAATTTGCGGCAATGATCCACCGCCACCTTGCTCAGGGAAGCTGGTCCGCGTTGGATGGAGGTTTCACAGCGAACCCGGCTGCCAGCCTCAAAAGACTTCTGAAAAAGCCGCATCAGCACCAGGCCTGCCTGGCCGTTTCCCCGGCACAGGGCGTAAGCATCCTTTACCTGTTTCACGATCTGGTCCTCGCCGATTACCACTGAATCCATTCCGGCAATAACCCGGAAGAGGTGTTTGACAGCAGCCTGTTTTGTATACTCAAAAAAGGAGCAGGCATGATCTCCGTGAACCCTCCTGAATTCAGCCAGTAACCTGATCAGTTCTTTACCAGGCTTCCTGTCGCAGGGTTCTCCCTCATGGTAATAATACAGTTCTGTACGATGGCAGGTGGAAACCGGTACAATTTCAGTGAACCCGGATTTGAGAAGGGCAAGCCGGGCAAATTCAGCAGCCTCCTCCTCTCCGAGGCTGAAAAGCTGACGGATATCCTGCGTGGCAGTTCTGTGACTGATCCCTACTACACCAATCATAACAATTGCAGATAAAATTGAAAGTAAAAAAACACTTTACTGTTGCCGGCACCGGACATTCATTGCTTACGCAGGAACGTTCGGGTAAAAGATCAGCTCAATGGGGGAGGTCGTGAAAATAAGGAAAGGTCAGAAAGCCGGCCAAAATCATTGGAAGTTCCGGGAGTATACGGTATGACCGGACAGGCAACAATCGCAAACAACGAGCCGGACCGGGCGACGTCTCCGGTCAGGGAAAACTTGTGATCTGACCCTGAGCGATGGTACCTGGGCAGATCCTCACCCGGTTCATCAGAGATTGAATTTGCCTGACCTGAAGCATCCAGTTTTCCGGAAATAAAAGCTGCATAACTGAAGACGTTTTAGTCTGCTTCCTGCCCCGGGTTGCCCGGCTGTAAAACCACTTTCTTTTCGGGGTTTTCAGCCTCCGCCGGCCCTTTATCACCGGAATACACATAATAAAGGCCAAAACTGAGGGAATATACCACGCCCAGTATTAACCAGGGAAAAAAGGAAGAAAACAGGCCGATAAAAAACATATCCGGTTTTGATCAGATCAATCATTCATTCTACACTGATGATCGGAACGACTAAAATATAACAGTTTTGCCTGCCATCCAAACAATTCGTCATTTTCCAGGCCAACAAGGAAAATTTTTATTGATTCCTGATAAGGTTGAGGCACCGGTCACGGACGGCCTGCCGGAAGCGTAAAAGAAAAGCAGCTTCCTTTGCCGGGCTCACTTTCAACGGATAACCGGCTGCCATGACGGGCAATATATTCACGGCATAACAGCAAGCCCAGTCCGGTGCCCGTTTCCCTGGCTGTTCCCTGTTGCGCATCCAGGTGAACACCATCCTCTATGGCTTTGCGGGTATTGGCATCCATCCCGACCCCGTTATCCGCTATCATGATATTGACATGTCCGTGGGAAGATTCAGCCTGACAGCTGACCTCACCACCGGAATGGGTGAACTTGACGGCATTGTGCAGCAGGTTGCGTAAAATGATCTGCAGCATCGGCTTGTCCGCCTGCACCACAATGTGATCAGGAATTTCGCAGCAGAACCTCACCCCTTTTTCTTTTGCCGGCCCCTCCAGCGAGGCTTTCACGTCCCGCATCAAAGATTGCAGCACCACCTGTTCAGGCCTGAAGGCAATAAAATCAGTCTGCGACCTGGCCCACTCCAGCAAGTGCTCAAGCAATTCAAAGGTAGATTTTGACTGATGGTGAATGGTCTGCAGCATTTGCTGCTCTTTTCCAGGTGA
>PWIY01000226.1 GCA_003560215.1 Bacteroidales bacterium
CGGTAGTCACTCATTCCCACAGTCAGCATAGATGACAGGCTGCTGCTGAATGAAGTGTTCAGTCTGGCAGAGGCAAGTAGATTGTTGTATTCATGCGTGGTTTCTTTCCCGAACCCGAAGCGGTCAAAACTGTGGTACCCGAAAAGGGTCAGCCGGTTGTCCTGATTCAGTGCGATATTTAACGTGCCGGTCACATCATGAAAACGGGCTGTGCTGTTCATCAGGTCTTCATCATTGGTGTAGTCAAGCAGGAAATCAGAGTAGGATGTCCTGCCCCCCACATAAATGCTTGCCCTATCCTCTATAATGGGAGTTTCCAGCAGGAGCCGACTGTTCAGCAGCCCAATGCCGCCCTGCACATTGGTGCCGTCTTTGTCCAGGCTGTTTTTCAGTCTGATATCCATCACTGAGGAGGCCCTTTCACCGTAGCGGGGTGGGATGCCGGCTTTGATCAGGGTCACATCCGAAATCAGATCCGCATTGATCACCGAGATCAGACCCAGGAGGTGTGATGAATTAAACAGGGGTACATTTTCAATGAGAATCAGGTTTTGATCTGCATCTCCGCCCCTGACATTGAAACCGGTGCCGAATTCCCCAACAGACTGCACTCCAGGCAACAGGGTGATGCTTCTGACAATATCCCTTTCACCAAAAGTGCCCTGCAGCCCTTCAATGGCGCGGCTATCCAGGCTGACCACACTCATTTGTGTTTGCTGGATGTTTTCACGGGCACTCCGGGCGGTAACTGTTACTTCGTCAAGCTGAACCCGGCTTTCAAAGAGTTCAAAATTTGCCCTGCCATCGCTGTAGAGTTGGATTTCCTGTATGCCGGACTCATAGCCCACGAAAGAAATCCGGAGTCTCAGCTCACCAGTGGGAAGTTCCATTTCAAATTTTCCCTCCAGATCGGTGGATACGCCTGCCTCACTGGCAGGATCAAAAATAACGGCGCCGATCAGGGGTTCACCGGTGGTGCCGCAATTAACTATTCCTGACAGGGTGGCCGTTGACTGGCGACCATATTCCTCGCGCGAGCCAACGATCAGCAGGTCATCCTCCTCTCTGGTCACACTTTCCTCGGCGCCCCGGCCAGCCGGCAGAAATGCGATGTGATCTCCCATGTACACCCAGGTCAGATCCCTGGTGCCGGCAATCATTGTAAGGATCTGTTCCATCGGTTTTTCCAGTACTTCGGTGGGAAGCAGGATTTCTTCCATCCAGCGGGACTGATAAAAAATGAAGAGTTGATGCCGTTCCTGCAAATGACTGATCACCTCAATGGCAGGGATGCTGTCTTCCAGTGAACGACCGGTTGCCTGGCTGTATTTATGATCCGGCATATGAGAATATGGATTGGGAAAAGCTGTTTCAGCCAGGGGCAATATGGCCAAACATATCAAAAGAATGTACATGACAGCAATAATAATATAACGAAGGTCTGACGGAGTTTACGGTAAAACAAAAGAGTTATTTTATATCGTTCAGACTGCTTGTAAAACTACGATTATTTCAGGTATGGAATTCCAGGAAATTTGTAATTTATCCAGGAGCCTGGTTTTTATTGGTTAAGCAGCTTAGTTTACTGATGAATCCCGGATTATTTCCGTGTCGTTCAGGGTAATTTTTTACAGTATACAGGGTTTATGGCATGCCTTTAATGATCATTTCCGCTTTGTTGTTATTTTTGCGGGGTTCAATTTTTTATTTCTGTTTAATGCATCCGGGATGATCTGTTATCCTGACGCGATATATGAAGGACCATGAAATCAAAAGACATCTTTTTTGTGCTGGCTGTACTTTTACTATTTTCTCCTTTCTTTTTGCTGGATCAGCTCGCGGAGTTTTATATGGCAGCGAATGCCGGATTCCCCATGCTGATGGCTTTCCTGAAATTTGCGATTCTTGCTCCAATCGGGGAAGTCATCGGGCTCAGGATCAAAACGGGTCATTATAACCAGCCGGGGTTCGGAATACTACCCAGGGCTGTAGTATGGGGGCTGATCGGTCTGACCATTCAGGCGGCTTTCATGATTTTCTCCTCCGGAACCCCGGTGTTCCTCGGCTTACTTGGCATGACAGATGCTCCCGGGGCCCTGATGTCTTCAGGGTTTTCCCTGGAAAAGCTGGTTGTGGCTTTTTCAATCAGTGTGTTCATGAATGTGTTTTATGCCCCGGTCATGATGACCTTTCATAAAATCACCGATACCCACATTGAGCAAAATGGCGGCACATTAATGGCGCTTTTGAGAAAGCTTCCCATGGGTGAGATTATGCAGTCGATTAACTGGAAGGTGCAGTGGAACTTTGTGTTTAAAAAGACCATCCCTTTTTTCTGGATACCTGCCCATACCGTCACTTTTTTGCTGCCTCCTGAGCATCGTGTGCTTTTTGCCGCTTTGCTGGGGATCATGCTGGGGATATTCCTGGCGGTGGCAGCGGTGCTGGGTCGCAGGCCGGCTGCACAAGGCTGATGGCTGCCCGCGGATTACCGGAATGTAGTTGCGGTTAAGGCTAATCGGTACCCCGGGTGGCTGTATTATCGGTTGGGTCCCGGGCAAGTAGCATGGCGCCTTGCACAAATGTGCTGGTTTTTGTACATTTATGGTTAGATTTTCGATGTGTATTCATTTAAAACCAGATTAAAATGGAAGACCGGCTGATTACCCTGGCCACAGATCATTATACTTCCGCCGAAATTTTGAAGGCACGCCTGGAGGCCGCGGGCATTGAGTGTTATCTGAGTAACGTCCATCTGATCAGCGGGGCCGGGTCTGATGGGGTCAGGATTCAGATCAAGGAAGAAGATATGGAGAAAGCCCTTCGTTTGATGAATGAATGGAAGTTTGAGCAGGAGCAGGCTGAGCGCAAAAATCCGCGGGCAATCAGGCGGATACTTGTTCCGGTTGATTTTTCGGAATACTCAAGGAATGCCTGTCTCTATGCGCTGAATCTGGCACAGAAACTGAAGGCGGATATTAAAATTCTCCATGTGTATTACGCCCCCATTGTGGATCTTGTACCCATTACAGATGCATACAGCATTCAGGTTGACATGGATATCAACCTGCGGGAGATTGAAAGCAATGCCAGAAAAAGCCTGATGGAATTTGTGAACGGGATCAGGAAAGAAGCTGCCGACAGTAAAATGGATCAGGTAAAAATAGGATACTCGCTGCGGGAAGGAATTACAGAGGATGAGATTGCGCGCATGGCAAGAGATTATAAACCTGGTATCATTGTTCTGGGCACCAAAGGTAAAGGTGAGAAGCAGAGCGACATTATCGGAAGTGTGGTGTACCGCGTACTGGACCGGACCAAAGTGCCGGTGCTGGCCATTCCTGAAAAATCTGCCTATGATGCTTCCAGGGAAGTTAAGAACATTGCCTATGCCACTGAGTTTGATGATTCTGATTTTGTGGCCATCCGGAGATTGTTGTCCCTGGTTTCTGCATTTAAGGTAAAAGTGCATTGCATTCATTTTTCCAGTGATGCAGAAAAGACCCGGGATGATGTGAAAATGCAGAATCTCAAGGCGTACTTCAAAAAAGTGCATAAGGGAATTGAAGTGCAGTGTCATTTGCTGGAAGGGGAAGACAACCTGAAGGACTTGGCTGCTTTTGCAGAGCAGCACCGGATTGATCTTTTTTCGATGACCAACAGAAAACGCAGCCTCATTGCCCGCATGTTTCACCCGGATCTGACCAAAAAAATGATTTATCAGAGTACGATTCCGTTGCTGATTTTCCGGGCCTGAATGTTTCCTGTGAAAGCACAGGGCAAAGGTTTGCCGATCCCCCGGTACCATAAGGACAATGTGGAGGGTCATGCCGGCTGTTGACTTCTGAAAACCCGCCGGGCAGACCCGGGGCTCATCATTTTACATTCAGGCTTTGGTCGAGCCACTGGAGGAGGTAATCATATATCTCCTCCTTGTTTTTTTCATGCAGTAATTCGTGGCGCCCCGGAAAGATCTTCAGGGAAAGATTCTGGAAATGTTGTTTATAAAACTCTTTATGGATGATCACTGCATCTTTCCCGAAATGACCCACGGGGTCTTCCTGTCCGCTAAGTATCAGAATGGGCAGGGTTTTTCGGTATGTCAGCAGGCTCTCTGCTTTCCTGGTGGAGATGATTCCTTTGAGCAAATGTCTGTAGAACCCATTTGAATAATAAAACCCGCAGTAGGGATCTTTCTCGTAGGCATCCACTTCCTTCCGGTCGGAAGAGATCCACTCGAACAGCGTTGGGGCATGTTTGAAATGCCGGTTGAAGTTCCCGTAAAAAAGCCTGTTAAGCCACCTGCTTTTCTTGCCGGTGCCTTCAAAAAGAATTTTCAAGTTGATAAACGCAAGAAATATTCGCAGTGGTAAACGGTACAGGTGAAAACTGCCGGACAGGATCAGGCCCCGGATATAGATGGGGTACATGGCGGCGAAGTTCCTTGCCAGGAAAGAACCCATGCTGTGCCCCATTATAAATACGGGTATCTCGGGTTGTTGTTTCCGAATGTAGGTGTACAGGGCTCTGATATTCTCCAGCATCACTTGCCAGTTTTGCCGTTTGCTTATCCGGCCTGCCATTTCGGGGCTGCCCGCTGTTTTCCCCTGACCGGGGTGGTCGCCTGCATAAACGCCATAACCATTTTTTGTAAGAAAACAGGCAAAGTCCCTGTAGCGACCTGCGTGTTCTGCCATTCCGGGAATGATCAAAACAATTCCTTTCGGGGTTTTGCCCGGCGGAAGATAGCTTGTTACTGCAAAGCTGTTGTTCCTTGGGCTGTCAAGGTAAAAAAAGGATTCCCGGCTGGATTTGGTTTCCATTGTCAGGTGAATTTTGCGATCTTTGCGACTTCAGTCTGAATGGCAGAACAGTGTCAAAGGTATAAATTTGGGAGGTATGGCGGAGCATGACAAACCGACTTTTGGAAAGAAACTGAACCCCTTGCAGCGTTTTTTACTTACCGTGGCCGGTACCCTGGCGCTGGGTCTGGGTTTGCTTGGAATACCACTTCCCCTTCTTCCGACCACGCCTTTTCTGTTGCTTTCTGCCTATTGCTATGCCAGGAGCTCAGAGCGTTTCTATTACTGGCTGATCAACCACAGATACCTGGGCGAACACATTCGAAATTACCGTGACCATAAGGGGACAACAGCCCAGGTCAAAAAAGGATCCATTGCCCTTTTGTGGATCACAATCAGTATATCCGCCATATTCGCTGTAAGCCTTTTGTGGGTGCGTTTGGTTTTGCTTGCCATCGCCATTGGTGTGACCATTCATATCAGCTCCCTGAAAACCCTGCCCAAAAAATAAGGGCCTCTTCCGCAGAAGAATGCCCTTGGTTATGATTTGATTGTTTCCTGCTGATTATTCCTCTTTAGGACGGGGATCTACAAATCCCTGGGTCAACTCTTCCGGAGTGGGTTCTCTTTTTTGAAGTACTTCTCCTTTAAAGTGCAGATCCATTCCTGCCAGTGGGTGGTTGAAGTCCATTTTGACTTTTTCGTCACCGATATCGAGTATTTTGCCCCTGTGGGGATTGCCCTCCTGGTCTTCCATGTTGATGATATTGCCTTCAACAAGCAGATCTTCTGCAAGCTTTCCGTCAATCACAAAAATGCTTTTTGGGAGATCCACAACGGCTTTTTCATTTACCTGGCCATATGCCTGGTCGGCTTTGATGGTGAATTCAAATCCTTCACCTTCTTTCAGGTCTTTCACATTATTCTCAAAACTCTCATTCAACCGGCCTGCTCCGAATAAAAATTCTATGGGTTTTTCTTTGGCCACAGACTCCAGCAACTCTCCTTCTGGCCCTCCTTCACGCAACTCATAGGTGAGTGCAATTACTTTGGCTTCGGTTTGCGTCATAATGTAATTTGGTTAGGTTAAAAAATGAACGGGATTACCCTTAATTTGAAGGAAAATCCCGAAACTGTCTGATTTATAATCGCAAAGATATAAAAAATGGGCAGGAACCCAAAAACCTCCGTTGTTTTTTGCCTGGTAAAAAAATTATGCTTCCGGGGTTTGTGTTTTTACAAG
>PWIY01000140.1 GCA_003560215.1 Bacteroidales bacterium
CCACCGTGGCA
This sequence comes from Bacteroidales bacterium, assembly GCA_003560215.1. GTDB lineage: Bacteria > Bacteroidota > Bacteroidia > Bacteroidales > UBA7960 > PUPG01. Next base: position 12 of record PWIY01000140.1, read on the forward strand.
TTCTGTGCCACAAGCAGAGCATCAATGGCAGCCGTAAAGAAAGACAAAAAATTATCGTAGCCCGGATCAGCTTCCCGCTTACGACACCACTTGTTAAACCGGTTGAAATCGGCACAGAAAGTCAGCAATACCGGCGCCTGCTCAACCATCTTCTGACCGAAATGAAGCTTGCACAACTCTTTGCGCTTTTGCTCGTCTTTGGAAACAATAACACTGTAAACCTGCATGTTGCCGGTGGTGGAGGCACGAAATCCGGCTTCAAGCACCTCATTCAGTACCCTGTCGTCTATGGGATCGTTTTTATATTTCCGAATGGTCCGGTGATTCAAAAGAGTTTTAATGGTTTCCATATTGTCAGATTATTATGTTCGGCCACAAAAGTAAAAGTAATCAGGCGGTTTACAAAAAAACCTTATGTGCTTTGGGTGTTCCGGTTGAGCCGGAGGCGGAAACCCCCGGGTCGTTAACCGGGAAGCCTCATGCGCGTTTCTTTCGTTTTGAATAAAACACATCCATGGCAACAAGCATGGCCATCATCCCCCAGAAAGGGACAGAGGCCTTATCCGTATCCAGAAAATTATTCAGCAAACCGTGGGTCAGGTAAGTGATGAATCCCAGTGTCAGCCCGAGGGCTATAAGACGCATTTCCCGGTCAGGCGCTTTTTTGTAAAGCTTCACTCCGGTGGCCAGCACAGCCAGAGCCAGGGCAATAAAGGAGAGCATCCCGGGAAGGCCGCTTTCGGAAAGCGGCCCGATGTATTCACTGTGTGCATTCCCCAGGTCACCAAAGTGGGTGGTAATGATGGTATAATCCTCAGAGCGCTGGAAAGGGGCATACACAAACTGGTATGTTCCGGGTCCCCACCCAAAAACCGGCCTTTCCTGGTACATACGCCAGGCAGATCTCCAGCGATTGATTCGCTCAAGATTGGATGCATCCGAAGTGATGTTGGTAATGGATTGCACATGCTCGGAAAAATCACCCGACGACTCCTGCTGATTGCGCTCAAGACGCATCACAATTTCTGTCTGATAGAGCGCAAAGATCCCCAGCAAAAGAATCAGTCCGGCAAGGATGAATCGAAACTGCAACCTGAAAACCAGGATAATGAACCCTGCGGCTGCCACAATCAGGCTGAGCCAGGCAGCACGGCTGTAGCTGAATAAAATGCCGGCACAGAACAACAGGAATATCATGAGGGCAGCCCTCCTGCGCAAAACGCTGCTGCTGCGGTTAAATGCCATTACAATAAAAAACGGTGCAATCAGTGCCAGTACCGCCCCGTAATGGGTGTGGTCGTTGAAAAAAGGCTGAACCATTGCATATCCCACCTGCCGCTCAAAGCCGTGAAGATAATGGTTGTAGGTTGCTGTCACCACCACCACGGCCAGGGCCGATCCGAAAAGCCACATAAAACGGTGCATGTTGATCCGTTCACGGAACAGGTAAACCGCAATAAAATAGAACGTGGTAACAAACCACAAACGGGAAATAAAAAATTTGAATGACACCAGGGGGATCTCGCTGGTAACGGTGGTCACCAGCAGCCACAACAGGTTTATGACAAGAAAGATCGTTACCGGATGCCGCAAAACCCTTTTGTCATAATTTCCCTCATACAGGAGCCTGAGAAAGAAAAGCAGCATGATGGCCACGATTACCGGCTCGGTGGGAATGTCAATTGTAAACCCCATCTCCTCGTGTATGAACTTAAACGAAAAAGGTGTCAGAAACACGAGCAACAGGATCAGTTTATCCAGGGAAAAGAAAAACATCAGCATGATTCCGAGGGCCACGGGAAGAGCCGGCAACCAGTAAATTCCCTGAACCATCAACACGATGTTCAGGGCAATAAACACAAGGCTGCCTCCATAAAGCCACTTAAGCCTGTTTTCTTTCAACACCTGATCAGGAAGACTTTGGAGTTTTTGCTTTCATTTCCTTGATGATCCCCTTGTTACGAAGGTTCTCATAAACCATCAGAATCATAACACCGGCAAAACCGGCACCGAACACTGACAAGAACACAATCAGCCAGCGAACAGGATACACCTTTCGCTCAGACTCGTAAGCCCTGTCGAGCACAAATTTGAAAGGAACAAAGTTCTCCAGATCGGCTTTGGCCTCCTGGTACCTGCGCTGACTGGAGATCAGGGGCTCACTGATATCATCCAGAAAGGCGGGTTGAAGCACAAAAGACCCGCCGTGCTCGCTCAACAGCTGCAACCGCTCCTCCAGCCGGGCCACACCCTCCCGGTTATCAACCGAAAGGTCTTTGGCCAGCTGACGCGTGAGCATTGCCGACTGCCCTTCCATGTCGTAGACCCCGAGCTCCATGATGTTTCTCAGGGAATCTTCCACTTCCCTGACCTGGGCCTGAAGATTTTCGTACTGGTTTTTGGCTACCTGATAGGCAAGTTCAGCCCTTTCCCGGCGTAACTCATTCTGCACTGTATCACCAAGGGCGGCAAGTTCATTGGCGATATCAGCTGCCATGGCCGGGTCTTTGTCCCGCACCCTGATTTCAACCGCCCCGTACTGGGTGCGCCGGAATGAAATATTGCTGTTATACTCTTCTGAGATCTGTGACCGTGGATATCTTGCATCGGCAGGAATATCATAATGGGTCATCAGGTCAAAACGATCAATGATGCGGTCCCGTACGCTTCCTGATTCAAGCACCTGAAGTGTCCTTTCTGCCTCTTCCACATCGCCGTAATCAAGGAAATCCTGGCGTGCCCATTCGGCCCCCACGAGCACCGTCCGCGACAAACTTCCCGATGTGGTCGGAAACATGATGACCGATGACTGAAACTTCGGGGTAATAAAAAACGGGGCAGAAAAGATAACCCCTGCAATGGCCGCCACCAGGCAAATTATAAACAAATGCTTCCACCAGCGAATGATGAACAAAAACACATTGGAAGAGTCAAAAACATTGTGGTTGGGATCCATGTTGTGTGTGGTTTGAATTTGTTTGTTATTTTGTAACGATATGTTTATCCGGTTATTTGAAGATTTGCGGCAAAATTAAGGAAAAAAGATACGTCAATTACCCTTCCCCGAAACGGATCAGCTGATAGATCTGCCTCAGACTGATGAGCTTGACTGCCAGTGCCAGCACCAGTGAACCAAGGCCCATGACCGCAATACCAAGCTGCCAGGGAAAGGGCGCCAGAACCGATGCAAAACCAATCAAAACCACACCAACTGCATAAACCACCAGGCGGATAAGAAAGGAGGAGTTGACATTCATGCCAAACATACGCCTGACCACCCATACCTGCAGGAGGGCCACCATAACCTGGGTAAACAGACTTGCCATGGCAGAACCCGTTGCCTGGTAAACCGGAATCATCAGGAAATTCAGTGCGATGTTCAGCAACATGCCCCCGAGGGCGATGAGGTTCATTTGCCGCAGACTCCCGTTGGCGGTCAGCAGGGTTCCAAAAATATATGTGGTTGAAGTTGCCAGAAAACAAGTCATTAAAATAGCAAATACCCGGGCAGACTCATGTATGCGATCAGAAAAGGCCACTTCTGTTTCTGTGGCGTGAACCGGATAAAGAAATTCCATGATCTCACCGGAATAATAAAAAGCCGCAACGGCAATAATTACCGCAGGCACGGCAATCAGGGTATATGACAAACGGATCAGCTCCTCCACCGGTTGTTTCTGCTTGATCATCCTGGCAAAGATCGGGAGCAACAGCACGGCAAACAGGTAGGCAATCATATTGGCGGCATCAAGCAAACGGTAAGCCGAGGCATAAATGCCGCTGTACCTGGCACCATCATCAAGCAAACGTTCAAGCATCACACTGTCAATGCGATTGTAGAAAGTCATCAGCAGTACCAGTATGGCAAAAGGGAAACTTTGCCTGACAATGGCAAGTAAAAAAGGAAAATTCCAGTTCAGCCTGAGCCATTTCCTTTCCGTCCGCCGGAGAACTAGCCACAAGGCAACGGCTGCAGTCATCAGGTAACCGGCTGTTTGTGCATACACGTAATATCCGATATGAAATTCGCCGGCCACATTGCCCCAGAGCAGAACGGCACAGATCACGATCATCAGTGCCCTGTCCAGCACCGAAATCACACTGTCGGTCCGGAACAGATGCAGCCCTCCCAGGTTTGAACGCAGATACAGGATGAAACTGAGCAAAAACTGATTGAAGGCCAGAAAGTACAACAGCCGGATCTGTTCTTGGCTGTACTGAATGAACAAGGCCGTTCCGAAGGTGACCAGGAGGTAAACCAGGAAAAGCAAAAGCTTCATCACAAGCAGGTTCGACAAATGCTTGGTAAGCAATTGATTGTTCTGCGCAATATTCCGGTTATTGAAATTGGTGACCCCGAAGTCCAGCAGGATATTGAACAGAAAGGAAAAATTAAACACCGCAAAATAAAAACCATATTCCTCAGCACCCACGGTATTTTGCACAGAGCGGTCAATGCCGAGAATCCAGAATGGCTTAATCAGCAGATTAAGGATCAGCAAAAGTGTGAGGTTCTTTACGAATTTTCCCTGCATTGGAATAACCGGGGCTTTGGGGCGGTTTGGCATATATGATCAAAAGCATCCGTTAACCAGCGGGCTGCTTCATTCAAAATTATAAACTTTTGGGATGATCTGGCATGTTTTATGTGTTGACAGCATCAAATACCCTTTACATAACGCTGAAAATTAGTAATATATTCGGATGATTTCTGTTATTTTTGCATATTTTCCCTGACACAGATATAAATCGGGGTTTTTAATCGTTATTATAACGTTGGAAATTCCCGGAAATAACCAATTTAAGATGCAGTTTAAAGTAGGCGACAAGGTATTGTTTTTGAATGAAAAAGGCGGCGGGGTCGTTACACGGGTGGAAGATGACCAGATCGTTCATGTGGCAGTGGAGGACGGGTTTGATATCCCGTATGCCGTGACCGACCTGATCAAAGCAGGCGGCATGGAGGAGGACCGGCCGCTTACCGCAACAAAAAGGACGGCAGCAGTAAAAGATGAGAAAAAATCCGGCTTGTACATTCTGCCTCACCAAACGGAGGATTTTACCAACGGGCTTTACCTGGCCATGATACCACGAAACCAGGAACAGGTGCTGGCCAGCCCCATGGACTTTTTCCTGTTGAACCACACCGGATACCGTGTTTCTTTTGCCTTGTTCATTAATAGATCAGGCAACTTTTACGGCAAAACAACCGGCACAATGGAACCGGGTTCCAGGTTTCATCTGGGCAAAGTGGAGCGCACAGACATCGAAGAGTGGGCGCACGCCATGCTTCATACCCTGTTCTTCAGGGAAGGGAAGACTGAGCTGATTCCACCGGCAGCCGATTACATCGTTTTCAGACCGGTGAAGATTTACAAAGAAGAAAGCTTTTCATTTTCGCCCATGCTGCATCAAAAGGCCATGAAAATACTGGTTACAGTACCAGGAAAACCCGACAGCAGGCAAACTGAAGCGATGGAAGTGCCGGACACGGTTAAGCACATGAAGGAAGACCATGAACGCAGCTCCGGAAAACCTGCACCCGAACGAAAAAACAAGGGGATCCTGGAGAAGCATATGGTTGGAGACAACATCGCGGAAGTAGATCTGCATATCGTGGAATTGACCGATAACACCATCAACATGACCAATGCCGACATGCTTAACATGCAGCTTGATTACGTGAGGCGCTGCCTTGAAGAGGCCGGAAAACAGCATGTCGGTAAATTGATCTTTATTCACGGAGTCGGCAACGGAACACTGAAACAGGCCATGGTGAAACTGTTCAGGAACACGCCGGGGCTGGAATACTTTGATGCATCGTATGCCCGTTACGGCATGGGTGCCACTGAAGTAAAACTGTTCCATTCCGGGAGGCATAAAAAAAACGATCTTTGAAAAAGGCAGGCCGTCCTGTCGCGTCCCTTAACGGGGGATGAGGAAAGTCCGGGCAACACAGAGCAGCATACTTCCTAACGGGAAGCCGGTCTGCATTTGCAGGCCGAGAGCAAGTGCCACAGAAA
>PWIY01000207.1 GCA_003560215.1 Bacteroidales bacterium
ATTATGGGCAACCCGTAATGCCCTCAGCCCATGAGAACCAACAACCAAGGGGGCGAAGCACCCGTTAACCGGAGTGGCGTCAGCCACGACCAACCGGAGGAGGCGAAGCCTCCAACTAACCGGAGGCGCGAAGCGCCGACCAACCGGAGAGGGCGATAGCCCTCGACTAACCAAGGGTGCGAAGCACCCGTTAACCGGAGTGGCGTCAGCCACGACCAACCGGAGGAGGCGTCAGCCCCCGACTAACCGTCAGCGCTTCGCGCTGACTAACCAGAGGCGCGCAGCGCCGACCTAAAGTGGTTCCATATGCACCGAAATAAACGTGTCTTCCCCGTACTTTCCCCTCAATTCTTTTTCAAGCTTAACCGTAATATCATGGGCATCCTTCACATTCATGTCATGCGGAACCTGTATATGCAGATCAATGGCAATGTTGCTGCCGATCTTCCGGGTTTTCAGGTCATGGGGGTTGTAAACCCCTTCCACGGCGGTTGCCAGATCCAGAATATCCTTCTCAGTTCTGGCAGGCAGTGACGTTTCGATGAGCTCCAGCAAGGCCCCTTTTATGATGGAAAACCCCACTTTGAAAATAAAAAAGCTCACAAAGATGGCGGCCAGCGGATCCAGGATCACCCATTGGGGACCGAAAAAAATGGCACCTCCGATCCCGACCAAAGTTGCCAGTGATGAAAATACATCACTGCGATGGTGCCAGGCATTGGCAATCACCACCGGGCTGTGATTCCGCCTTCCGGTGATGATGGTATAACGAAACAGAATTTCCTTAATTGCGATGGAAAAAACAGCGGCATAAAAGGCGATCATACCGGGTCTTTGCAGCGGCTCTACCGTGTAATGCTTATGGATATTGCCTGCACCGCTATACAAAATGCCCACACCCACGCCAAAAAGAACAAGGCCCACAAAAGCCGCAGCAAGGGTTTCCACCTTGCCATGCCCGTACTTATGATTGCCGTCGCGTGGTTTGGCAGCGACTTTCAGGCTCCCGGCAATCACCAGATCCGTGATAAAGTCACTGACTGAATGAATGGCGTCAGCCACCATTGCAGAGCTACGCCCAAGAATACCGGCTGCCAGCTTTAAAAGGGTTAGTACAACATTGGCAAAAAAGCCAACCCAGATCACGTGGCTGGTTTGTTTGAGGCGGCTCTTTTTCATAACACAGAGGTTTAAAAAGCCCCGCATTGGCAAAACGGGGCCACAAAGTTAACCTCCAAAATCGTCAAGATCAATATTTTCTTCAGGCACACCAAGATTATCCAGCATATCCAGCACCGATTCATTCATAATGGGCGGGCCGCAGAGATAATACTCAACCTCCTCAGGTTCCTTGTGGTCTTTCAGGTAATTGTCCAGCACAACCTGGTGAATAAACCCGGTGTAGCCATCCCAGTTATCTTCCGGTAAAGGTTCCGAAAGTGCTATATGAAAACTGAAATTGGGAAATTCTTTCTCAATTTTTCTGAAATCCTCCTCATAGAAAATCTCCCTTTTGGAGCGGGCTCCATACCAGTAAGAAACCTTTCGATCGGTTTTCAGGGTATGGAAAAGATGAAAGATATGCGACCGCAGGGGCGCCATTCCGGCACCTCCCCCAATGTAAACCATTTCCTTTTCGGTGTCTTTGATGAAGAAGTCACCGTAGGGTCCGGAAATGGTGACTTTATCGCCGGGTTTACGGGAGAAAATATAGGAAGAGCAGATACCGGGATTCACATTCATGAAGCGGTTTTTCTTTTTGTCCCAGGGAGGGGTGGCAATACGCACATTCAGTTTGATGATGTTTCCTTCGGCCGGGTGATTGGCCATGGAGTAAGCCCTGAACACATCTTCGGAGTTTACCATTTTTAAATCCCACAAGTTGAGGTTGTCCCAGTCGGGCTTAAACTTGTCCTCCACATGAATGTCTTTGAAATCCACCTCGCAGGGTGGCACATCCGCCTGAATATAACCCCCTGACTTGAAATCCAGGTTTTCTCCTTCCGGGAGCTTAACCACAAACTCCTTGATGAAGGTGGCCACATTCCGGTTAGACACCACTTCACACTCCCATTTTTTGATGCCAAAGATCTCTTCAGGCACCCGGATATCAAGATCCTGCTTGACCTTAATCTGGCAGGCCAGCCGCCATTTTTCCTGGATCTCCTTGCGTGAAAAATACCCGACCTCCGTGGGGAGAATGTCTCCGGCACCATCCAGCACCTGGCATTTACACAATGCACAGGTACCTCCTCCTCCGCAGGCACTCGGGAGGTAGATCTCCTGTTGCGAAAGCGTGGTCAAAAGGGTGTCACCGGCATTCACGTCCAGCTCTTTTTCTTCATTGATGTTGATCTTCACAGGACCACTGGGAACCAGTTTGGCCCTGGCGTACAAAAGCACTCCGACCAGCGAAAGAATCACCAGCAGAAAAAAGACCACGCTAAGTATGATGATCCAATAATTAGCTACATCTAACAATATCATATCAGTCTTTTTATAATTTCATTACAACTCAATACCCATAAAGCTCATAAAAGCAATACCCATCAGCCCTGTGATGATGAATGTGATACCCAACCCACGCAGGGGGGCAGGCACATTGGAATAGCGGATCTTTTCACGGATGGCTGCGATGCCGACAATGGCCAGGAACCAGCCCACACCACTTCCCAGTCCAAACGCAGTGGCCTCGGCCAGATTGGCATAGTTCCTCTCCTGCATAAAAAGGGATCCTCCCAGAATGGCGCAGTTCACAGCAATAAGAGGCAGAAAAATCCCCAGGGAACTGTAAAGCGTCGGGCTGAACTTCTCAATGATCATCTCCACCAGCTGGACCATGGCAGCAATAATGGCAATGAACATAATGAAAGTCAGAAAACTCAGATCCACCTCCGCAAAACGCGGACCCAGCCAGGCAAGGGCTCCCCGGGCAAGGACAAAATTCTCCAACAGGTAATTGATGGGTACTGTGATACCCAGCACAAAAATCACCGCTGCCCCGAGCCCCACAGACGTGTTGACCGTACGTGAAACCGCCAGGTAGGAACACATGCCCAGGAAATAGGCAAACACCATGTTATCGATAAAAATGGACCTTACAAATATGCTGACAAGATCTTCCATTTGATTGCAGTTTTATTGATGTCTTAACTAATATCTACCAGATCACGATCCTTATGCCGCTGTATCCAGATGATAACCCCCACCGTGATCAGTGCCATGGGCGGCAGAATCATAAAGCCGTTGTCTTCATAACCCATCTCATACAAAAAGCCCGGAATTACATTATAGCCCATCAGTGTTCCCGAGCCAAGCAACTCCCGTGCAAAGCCAACAGCCAGCAATACCCATCCATACCCTGCAGCATTGCCAATCCCGTCAAGGAAGGAAGGCCAGGGTTTGTTTTGCAAAGCGAAAGCCTCAAGGCGGCCCATGATGATGCAATTGGTGATGATCAGACCCACAAACACCGACAACTGCCGGCTCACATCATAAACAAAGGCCTTCAGCACCTGGTCAACCAGGATCACCAGTGAGGCGATCACCGTCAGTTGCACAATGATCCGGATGCGCGGAGGAATTGTTTTCCTCAGCAGGGAAATGATCACATTGGCAAGCCCCATCACCGCCACCACTGAAATGGCCATCACAATGGAGGTACGAAGCTGCACAGTAATGGCCAGCACCGAACAGATTCCCAGCACCTGCACATTGATCGGATTGTCTTTCCCAAGCGGATTGGTCAGCAGTTTCTGGTTCCTGGGTGAAAACAGCGCCTCTTTCTTATTGTTATCCTTATCACTCATGATGATTTGATTTTTTCAAAATACGGTTTATACACCTCCAGTCCGTTACGCAGCATATTGGTCACCCCGTCGGAGGTAATTGTTCCTCCGCTGATTCCATCCACAGCATGGGGGTCATCGTCGGGAGCACCTCCCTTAATCACCCTTACAGGCCGGAAATTCCCATCCTCGTCAAATATTTTTTTCCCCTTGAATTGGTCTTCAAAGCGCTCTCCTGAAATTTCCGCCCCCAGACCGGGTGTTTCGCTGGCATGATCAAAATTGGCTCCGGCAATGGTCACCACATCAGACTCCAGCCCCACATAGCCCCATATCGGACCCCACAAACCGTTGCCACGCAATGGTACCACGTAAAAAGTTTCGCCATCCACATCGGCGACAAAAACAGGAAGCTGCCGCTCCTCCACCGGCTTGCGGTTCTCATCCTGCAACTCAACCTCAAATGCATCACCTTCCATCTCTTCGCCCCGGTAATCAACAATTTTGGCAACTGTGATGTATTGATTAAACAAGGTTTCAGCCTCATCGCGGGGTGCCGGTATATTGATGGCGGCAAGTATATTCTGCATCTTTTCGATACGCATGTTGCGCTCCTGCATGGGCCTGAGCAATGTCGCCGCCCCGGACAGAACCAGGGCCACGATCACCACCATTGCAGCAGCATAAAGAAAGACATAACGATTTGTCATTGTTATTGTTTTTTTCAGGTTTATGACTGGGGCTCCGCCTCAACCGGGGTCACCCGCTTCAGCCTCCTTTTAATATTTGCCCTGACCACATAATGATCAATCAGGGGCGCAAACACATTCATGAACAAAATGGCAAGCATCATTCCTTCAGGGAAAGCCGGGTTCACCACACGTATCAGCAAGGTAATCACACCAATTAAAAACCCGTAAATGTACTTTCCTGTGCCCGTTTGCGAGGCACTCACCGGGTCGGTGGCCATATAAACCGTTCCGAAAGCAAATCCGCCCAAAATGAAATGATAATACACAGGGATCTCCATGAACTCATTCACCGCAAACAGATTAAACAGCAAGCCCATGAACAAGCCGCCGGCCACAACCGACAGCATAATACGCAAACTTCCGACACCTGTGGCAATCAGCACAAAGGCTCCGAGAAGGACCGCCAAAGTAGAAGTTTCACCGATGGATCCGGGGATGGTTCCAATAAACATCTCAAAAACAGATGGCAACGATTGTACTTCTCCGGTGGCAAGCACCGCCAGGGGTGTGGCACCCGAAAAGCCGTCCACCAGCTGTTGTCCTTCCTGCAGGGTGGTGTAGATCCACACATCATCGCCCGACATATGGGCCGGATACGCAAAAAACAGGAATGCGCGCGCAAGCAGGGCCGGGTTCAGGATATTCATGCCCGTTCCGCCAAACACTTCCTTGCCGATAATTACCGCAAAAACTGTGGCCACTGCAACCATCCACAAAGGAGTGGTTACCGGTATGATGAGCGGGATAAGCAACCCCGAAACCAGGAAGCCCTCATTCACTTCATGATTGCGTATGGTGGCAAACACAAACTCGATGGCCAGGCCGGAAGCATAACTGACTATGATCAGGGGAAGCACACGGAGCAACCCGAACCAGAAGGCCTCAAAAATGTCTGCATCCACACCAATGGCCTGGAAATGCTGGTAACCCACATTCCACATTCCGAAAAGCAGTGTCGGAATAAGTGCAATGATCACATGGAACATGGTTCGCTTCATGTCGATGGCATCCCGGATATGGCTTCCGCGGGTGGTCACGTCACCTTTGACAAAAAGAAAGGTTTCAAACGCCTCGAAGGTGCGGTAAAATTTTGACAGCTTCCCATCCTGCTCAAAATGCGGCTTAACCTTTTTTTCTATTAAATTGTGTAAAGCTTTCAATGTTACGCTGTTTAAGAGGTTAACAAACGGTTGTCACGGATCAGGCAAACTCTTTCTGAATGTTATCAAGTCCGTCACGGATGAGAGACTGAATTTCAATTTTGGACGGACAGACAAATTCGCACAGTGCAAAGTCTTCCGGAGCCACTTCATAAATACCCAGGTTTTCCATCATATCAATGTCATTGATCATGATTGCCTTCATCAGCTGCATGGGCAGAATGTCCATGGGCAGGTATTTTTCATACAGTCCGGTGATCACAAAGGGACGCTCCCCACTGCGAATATTGGTATCCAG
>PWIY01000331.1 GCA_003560215.1 Bacteroidales bacterium
ACGACGAAAACCGCCGCAGGGTCGCCGGCATCTGGGGCCTCCCCTTCGAGTCGCTCGACGGGGAAAAAGGCCTGTCGACCGTGGAGATCATGCAGGCAGCCTATGAAGGCAAGGTGAAGGGGATGTATGTAATGGGAGAAAACCCCATGCTCACCGACCCCAACCTCAACCACACCGTGGAAGCCATCGAAAAACTGGATTTTCTGGTGGTGCAGGATATTTTTCACACCGAAACAACCCCTTATGCAGACGTGATTCTTCCAGCCACGGCCTTTGCAGAAAAAGAGGGAACCTTCGTAAACAGCGACCGCCGGGTGCTGCGGGTCAGAAAAGCCGTGGATCCGCCGGGGGAAGCAAGGCAGGACTGGCACATCCTGACTGACATTGCCCGCAGGATGGGCAAACCCATCGGAGATTATCCGGATGAGGCTGCCATTTGGGATGAGATTGCCCGGACAGCTCCCATTTTCGGCGGCATCAGCTATGAAAGTCTTGAAAAACAGAGCCTGCAATGGCCCTGCCCTGACAAAGATCACCCCGGAACTGCCACCCTTTTTACCGAAAAATTCAATACCAAAAGCGGCCTGGCCAAACTTCACCCGGTTGACTATGCGGAGCAAAGCGAAAAGGCTGACGACCAGTATCCTTACATATTGAATACGGGAAGGATCCTCTACCAGTATCATTCTTCCACCATGTCGCGGCGCAACAAGGCCCTGACCGATTTTGCCAACGAGGCCTACCTGCTGATCCATCCTGATGATGTGCAAAAGCTGGGCCTGTCAGAGGGGCAGAAGGTACACATCACCTCCAGGCGGGGATCAATAAGCTCGGTGATCCGGGGCAGCCGGGAGGTGTTGCCGGGTGAACTCTTTATGCCGTTTCACTACGCAGAAGCACCGGTCAACAAGCTGACAAGGGATGAACTTGACCCTTACTCGAAGATTGCCCCGTTCAAAATTTCGGCGGTTAAAATTGAACCGGCTGTATAACAACCCGCATTTGATAAATTACTATTTTTGTGGCGTTTGAAAAAATGCAACGCAACAAAAAGGACGCTTGCCGTCTGTGCAATGAGGGATAAATATGCATACCGAAAATATTGTTGAAGGGATCATTCGCTTAAAAAAAGAGCGGGATGCCGTCGTCCTGGCTCATTATTATCAAATACCGGAAATTCAGAACATCGCAGACCATGTGGGAGATTCGTTTGCATTGAGCAGGCTGGCGGCAGAACTGCCCCATAAAGTCATTGCTTTCTGCGGAGTGGATTTCATGGCCGAAAGTGCCAAATTGCTGAGCCCCGGCAAAACTGTGCTGCTTCCGGTGAAACATGCCGGTTGCCCCATGGCAGACATGGCCACAGACGCTGATGTACGCAAAATGAAAGCAGAGCACAAGGACGCAGCCGTTGTTTCCTACGTCAATTCCTCCACTGCCGTCAAGGCTGTCAGTGATATATGCTGCACCTCTTCCAATGCCATTCAGGTGATTCGTTCCCTCCCCCATGAAAAGATCATTTTTGTACCCGATAAAAACCTGGGTGGCTACGCAGCAGAAAAGATCCCGGAAAAAACCTTCATTCTACACGATGGCTATTGCCCGCCCCACGAAGATGTGATGGGCATTGACGTCAAACTGGCCAGGGAACAACATCCCGAAGCACAATTGCTGGTTCATCCCGAATGCCGTAAAGAAGTCCGGGATCAGGCCGACTTTACCGGAAGCACGGCACAGATCATCAAATATGCCGGTGAAAGTGACCACAGGGAATTTATCATCGGTACCGAACAGGGGATTCTTCACCCGCTCCAAACCGCCAACCCGGGAAAAATCTTTCATATGCTGACTGATCATTTCATTTGTCCCAACATGAAAAAAACAACCCTGCAGCACCTCCATGAGAGCCTGCTGGAAAATAAACACGAGATTGAAATTGAAAGTGACATGGCTGAAAATGCCCGCAAACCGCTTGAAAGAATGCTTGAATGCTGACGGCAGGTCAGCTATGACAGCAGGTCAGCCATGACGGCAGGTCAGCTATGACGGCAGGTCAGCTATGACGGCAGGTCAGCTATGACGGCATCACAATACAAGAAACAAACAATGGTCGATTACCCTGAATTCAAATGACCAAAAACACGCTTTTTTATGCGCCGTTACATCTTCGATAAAGAACCGGGCACGATGCCATCCGAAAAATATGACGTGGTGATTGCAGGTGGCGGTCTGGCGGGATTGTACACGGCGCTTTCGCTGGATGAAAAACTCTCCTGTGCCATCCTGGTCAAGGATGAAATGTTTACCTGCAACTCTTCCCTGGCCCAGGGGGGAATCGCAGCAGTTACCCGGAAAGAAGATGATACCGCACGCCACCTTGAAGACACCCTGAAAGCCGGAGGTCATGTTACCAATGAACGGATGACCCGCATAATGATAGAAAAAGGGCCGGCTGAGGTGATCCGTTTAACTGATTTCGGCATCAGGTACGACACCGGTGCCGATGGTCAATGGTACAGCACCCGTGAGGGAGGCCACACCAAAGACCGGGTATTGCATTGCGGCGGAGATGCCACCGGCCATCACATGATCGGTAAACTGCTGGAAGCCATCAGGCAGCGGGAAAATATTCACATCCTTGAAAACCATTTGATGATCGACGTGGTTACCAACGAAAGGGATGAAGTTTGCGGCGTGGTGGTCTTTGAGCAGGACTATTCATTCCTTTCCACCCCAAGGGTCGTGATTGCCACCGGTGGTATCGGGGCATTGTACCGGCACACAACCAACCAGGAAGGCATTACCGGCGACGGAATTGCAGCAGCCATGAGGGCGGGAGCCAAAACATGCCACATGGAATTCGTTCAGTTCCATCCTTCTGCGTTTTACAACAAAAAAACCGGGGAGTCTTCTTTCCTTATTTCTGAAGCCGTCAGGGGTGAAGGCGGCATACTGCGCAATGAAAATGGCGAAGCCTTCATGGAAGGCCGTCACCCCATGAAAGACCTGGCCCCCCGCGATGTGGTGGCCCGGGAAATCTTCAGGGAAATGGAAAAACACCAAAGCCCCTGCGTTTACCTCGACATTACCTCGCGCGACCGCAACTACCTGCGCAAACGCTTTCCGAACATATTTGAACGCTGCCTTGAGCAGGGAGCAGATATCAGCAAAGACTGGATCCCTGTGGCACCGGTACAGCATTACTTCATGGGAGGCATCCGCACAGATGAATATGCACAAACAAACCTCAAAGGACTTTACGCCTGCGGAGAGGCCGCGTGCACGGGCGTACACGGTGCAAACCGGCTCGCCAGCAATTCCCTGCTGGAGTGCGTCTTTTTTGCCCGGCAATGCGCCACCCATATCAATCAGAACCCCCTGAACGTGCCGCCACTGCCTGAGATCCGGCTTCCTGAAAAAAAGAGGAACCTGGAGGACCTGGAAGCCATGCGCCACCAGATCAGGCACAACATGCAAAAATACGGAGGGATCGTCCGGAATCAGAACGGTTTGCTGCAAGGGTTGCGAACCATCAACTGTACCGTCAGGAGGCTTGAGGATGTAAACCTTCAAGCGCCCGAAGCAAGCAGTGTATACAACATGGCGCTGGTAGCCCGGGAGATCCTTTCGTCTGCACTGGAGAGAAAGGAAAGTGTCGGGGCGCATTTCCGCGAAGATCAATCATCCATTTAAACGCTTACTGATTATGCACGATTACATTTACCTGGACCGGCTTATTGCCCAGGCGCTGGAAGAAGACCTGGGATCGGGCGACATCACCACCAGCAGTGTGGTACCCCCGGATACCATGATCAGCGGACAGTTCACCCTCAAGAAAGGGGGTGTGGTATGCGGACTGGCCGTGGCCCAGAGGGTCTTTACCTTTCTTGACCCCGATATCCGGTTTACGCCAAAATGCAAAGACGGAGACAGGCTGAATGCCGGCAGTGTGATTGCTGAGATCAGTGGTTGTGCAACGGGCATCCTCAGCGGGGAAAGGCTGGCACTAAATTTCCTTCAGCGATTGTCAGGCATTGCAACCAAAACGGAGAGCCTGGTCAGCCAGGTGGCCGGAACCGGCACCATGATCGCAGACACCCGGAAAACCACCCCCGGATTGCGTGTTTTGGAAAAATATGCAGTGCGAATGGGCGGGGGTCGTAATCACCGGATGAATCTGGCTGACGGTGTCCTGATCAAGGATAACCACATCAGGGCAGCCGGAGGCATTGCCGCTGCCATTGAGGCTGCCCGGAATAAGGCACCCCAAACCCTGAAAATAGAAGTGGAAGTGGAATCGATCCGGGAAGTGGAGGAAGCCCTGAATGCCGGTGCAGACATCATCATGCTTGACAATATGTCCTCGGAGCTGATGGAAGAAGCCGTAAAGCTGATCAACGGCCGGGCCCTGACAGAAGCTTCCGGAAACATGGACAACAGAGATTTGCGGGAAGTGGCCAACACAGGCGTTGACATGATCTCGCTGGGAGCCCTCACGCACAGTGTAAGCGCACTCGACATCAGCCTCAGGTTTGACAAGCCAAAGAACTGATCACTCCGGGGCAGCCAGCTGAAACAATGTACGAAAGGTCTGGGTTCTTTGCAGTTCATCCAGGCTGGCTGTTCTTGCGGGTCCGCCACCCCTGCCACCCGGCCTGTCACCCGGCCAGCCCACCACAGTTTCCTCACGCCTTCCGGGCACCGGCCTGTAAAGCCCGCTGCCCAAAGGTCCTTCCTCCATATCCTGCCCCATGTCAATGCCAAGCACCGAAATGGCAATGGCCATGTGAGACCCTTCTGCCGAAAGAGCGCGCTCAGCAGGGAATAAATGCAACGGAATAACTGCCCAGTAGTACATGTTTTCCGCCTCATCCATCTTCATGCGCACCCTGGCACCGCCCGTCTGAAGGTGATCCAGCGGCCCGCTTTCCAATCCGGCGAAACCGGCCATATACATGGTGGTTTGTTCTTCAAGCGCCTCATTGACCGCAGCAGGCCGTGAACCCTGCCTGCCCGATAAAGGCATCTCCAAAAACTCCGCAGCATCTTCCTCGTCGGGATAATATGGAAAGCGTATGGCCATGTGCGAGTCTTCCCTGCCCAGGGTATCGAAATCAAGCTGCACACCGGCACGAAGCATCTTTACCTGTGTTAAGCGGTGAGCTGTTTTCAGGAAAACATATAGGTTGTCGTTGTCATTTTTAATGGCATAATCCAGGGTGCCTGCAGGATCCTGCTCAGCCGAAGCTTCCCAGTCAACGGGAATGATATCGGTTTGGAGGGGGTCAGGTTGCCAGTGACTCTGGTAAATGACCTTTTGAGAACAGCCGGCGACCAGCAGCATTACCAGAATAAGCAAAGAAAATTTCCCGGGAAAGAACCTGTATTTCATCATCATGTCAGGAAGTTGGTGTCATCCAAATTTACGATTTTTTCCCCGGAACGTATGTTCCGGCAAGCAAAAATCAGCTTCAGCGGTACAGGTTTTTATTAACTTTGTAGTTCATCAGCTGAAGCTTGCTCATGGTTGACAAACCGGATCATACACGAAATGTCAGATCTTCGGCACTGAAGGTCAATAAGGGAATTGAACAACCCTCATCACTGAACAACCAGGCGGCCGACAGTTTCCGGATTCGCAAAAGGCCGGTTCTCAAAACCGAAGATTATGTGAATGGTATTCTGGCCGGAGACCGGGTCATGCTCAGCCGCGCCATTACACTTATTGAGAGCTCATTGAGCAGTCATTATGCCCTGGGGCAAAAAGTCATCGAACAGTGCATTCCGCATTCCGGAAACTCTCTGCGCGTGGGCATCACCGGCGTACCTGGTGCAGGGAAAAGCACTTTCATTGAGGCCATGGGGCAATACCTGATCGGTCAAGGACATAAAATTGCCGTACTGGCCTTTGACCCGAGCAGTGAAGTATCAAAAGGAAGTATCCTTGGGGATA
>PWIY01000372.1 GCA_003560215.1 Bacteroidales bacterium
CGCAACCATTGCAAAGGTCTTCATCTATTTTAATGATGGTTCGTTTCATAATAGGTTTGTTTTTTATTCTTGAGTATGGCAGGTTGCTCTAAACCGTTGCCAGTTTTTTGTGATTCATGTATTGTTTGAATTCCTCATTGAACTTCCTGTCAAGCCCTCCGAAAATACACCGGTCGAAGGGACAGTTCATGCAGTCGGTTTTGCAAGGGCTTTCTTCAAGCTCACCTTCAATGCTTCTGTAAATATCCATCAGGCTGATTTGGTCTGCTTTTTTCCCCAACACGAAACCTCCCCCCGGGCCACGAACTGAGTGCAGAAACTTTTTCCTGACCAGTTGCTGCAAAACTTTTGCAGTATGGTTTTTGGAATAACCAGTGATTGCGGCAACCTGCTGCACATTCATCTGTGCATTGCTCCTGGCAATGACCACCATGCTATGGATGGCAATTGCGGCTGCTTCTGATATGTTGAATATTTTGCTCACAGGCTTATAAAAAAGAAAAACGGTATTTGAATACGCAAATGTAATAATAATTTTCTGACACAAACAAATAATTCGGTATTTATTTTCCTAAATTATCTTAAAACCCCGATTAAACAATAAATCTATAACTTTGTTAATCAAATGTCACTTAGTATAAACCCAAAAAAATCAGATTATGCTATCAAAAAAGATGCTTGATGTGTTGAATAAACAAACAGCCAAAGAGGCGTATGCCTCGCATTTATACCTTGCGATGGCATCATGGGCTGAGGCTGAAGGCCTGGATGGTATTGCTGACTGGTTTTATGCCCAGTCGGAAGAAGAGCGTGAGCACATGATGAAGTTCATTAAATATATCAATGAAAGAGGAGGTCATGCGGAAGTTCCCCAGGTGGACAAACCGCCGAAAAAGTTTCCCGGAGTCAATGAAGCCTTTGAAGCTGCGCTGGAACATGAACAAATGGTTTCCGGTGCCATCAATGATATTGTTGAGCTTTCATTGAAGGAAAAAGATTATGCTACAAATAACTGGATTCAGTGGTTTGTGGAAGAACAGAGGGAGGAAGAAGCTTCTGTACAGGCGATTATCGACAAGCTTGAGATGCTTGGAGACCGCGGACTTTATGTATTTGACCGTGATATCATGTCCATGCGCGGACATGAATAATCTCTTTTGTGATATTTTGGCAGGAAAGCCGGGGCATGCTCCGGCTTTTTTTGTATTTTTATATGCTTACCGGTTCAATAATTTCTTTGTTCACAATCCATGGTGAAGGTTGCCAACAGGCGTTTTAAAAGAGTTGCACGCGGAATACTGCGTTGGATGCTCCGTATCATCGCAGGCTTTATCATCCTGTTGCTCCTTGTTATGCTGGTGCTGCAATTCCCCTCGGTTCAGACAGCCCTTGTGCATAAGGTCACCGGTGCCATCGCTGACCGTACCGGAACAGAAATTGGTATTGACCGGGTTGGTATTCGCTTTCCGAAAGCCATCAGTGTACGTGGGGTATTTGCAGAGGACCTGCAGGGAGATACGCTGATCTATGCGGAGGAATTGCAACTGGATGTGCGGCTGACTGCCTTATTCCGTAACCATGTGGATGTGCGGCGGCTTCAGTTATCCGGGATCACTGTAAATATGACCCGGCTGCAGCCAGACAGTCTTTTCAATTACGCCGCCTTTCTGGAAAAGATATCGGGTAACCGGGAAGTGCAGATTGAGGACGGGAAGGCTGAACGGGAAAAAGATGACGCCCCTGCAAGCTGGTCTTATGATGTGCGGAAAGTGGAACTGGATCGAATTCGCTTTCGTTTTGCCGATCATTTTTCCGGGATAGACATCCGGGTGGGGCTTGATGGATTTCGTACCAGCCTAAGTGAACTGAACCCGGATTCAATGCGCTTCAAAACAGGTACGACACGACTTGGGGATGTTTCGGTGATGGTTAAAACCTTTGAACGGTCGGTTCCTGCAGAACCACCTGCGCTGAATGATGAGTCTGTTTCTCCCGAAATTTCCGTCCGGCATCTTCTGGCAGCCCGGATCTCCTTTGAGTATGAAGATGAAAACGGGTTTTCCCTTCTTACCCAAATGAAATCCCTGGACTTGATTCCCGATCTGATTGACCTGAAAAAGGCAAACTTTGCCCTGGAAAGGCTGCTTATTGATGAATGGATCACAGAGATCAGCCAGCCTGGAGGCACAACGTCTGAACCGGGTGAGGATCAAGCGGGTTATTCGGGCGGGCAACCTGAGGATCCCTTTCTTTTTCGCTGGGATGAGATTATACCCGTCAATGTCAGGGCGGATCTGATCCATCTTGTCGGGATCAGTTTCTCCATGCAGGAACTGCCTGCTTCCGCGGATCCGGGAAGCAACGGGCCTGAACCTGTAATATCCGGCTTTTCCGATGCTGAAATAATCCTGCAGGATCTGATGGCCTCGCCCGATACACTGGCAATGAATCTGAAACATTTGGCCGGGAAAGAGTCCGATGGGTTTGTTCTGCGGAATCTGTCTGCAGGGATTGCCCTCGGGGCTGACAGCCGTCTTGAAAATATTTCACTGGAAACCGGTGAGAGCTTCCTCAAAGGCAGTTTGCATACATCGCTTTCGCTGCTGATGCTTCCTTCGCGGATACCCGGTGATCATAGCCTGAATGTCAATTTTCCAGCGGGGCGGGCAGGGGCTGATCTGTTTTCATTTTTTCCTGAATTTACCTCACTGTTAAAGGATGATGTTCCATCACCGCTGGATTTTGGGCTGGTGGCCCGGGGCAGGGTGAATGACTTCAGCCTGGATACATTATATGCAGGCATGCCGGCTGTTTTTGATGCCCGGCTTCAGGGGAACGTCCGTGGTCTGCCTGATCCGGAACAGCTGTTTGCCGATATTCACGGCGTCTTTCTGGAAGCCGATCCCGGATCCTTCCTCGCTCATCTCCCGGACAGCCTTCATCCTGAAGGCATTCAAATGCCCGGAGATTTTCAACTGACAGGCGCCTTCAGGGGGAGCCCGGCAGATTTTTCTGCTGAAGCTGAGATCAGGATGGATTTGGCCAATGTTTCGGGTGGAATGCACTACCGGCAGGAAAATGAACGTCCGCTTTGGGATGCTTCACTGAAACTGATCAGTGAACAACCATTGGCGGTGATTGGCCAGGGTGAAATGGTCCGGGATATTTCGGCGGCCTTTTCTGCCTCAGGAAAAGGGTTTGAGCCCGCCACAATGGATCTTGACCTGGAGGGCCGGATTGATTCTCTTTGGTACAACAACTATGTTTATCGTGATCTGGAACTCTATGCCGGGGCCGAAGAAGGACGCATTCAATTTCGCATGGACTATGAAGATGAGCACCTTGCTTTTAACCTGGCGAATGACCTGACCATTGGTGATGCCAGCCAGTCGGTCATGCTTGATTTCGAACTGGCGCACCTGAACGCACAGGAACTTGGTCTTACCGATGAGATGGTCGCTGTCCGAACCCATCTGGTGGCAGATTTTGATCTGCTGCAGGGGGACGATTTCCCGTTGGGATTTCTGAGGCTGGAGGATACTTCTGTGCTGCTTGACCGGGAAGTCTTTTCACTGGACAGTCTGCACATCAGCAGTGAAAGAGTTGATGATCAGTATCTGCTGGATATCAGTTCGCCGTTGATCAACGGTGAATACAGGGGCAATATTTCACCGGCATCCGCTCCGGGTGCTGTAATTGACCACCTTGGCACCTATCTTCAGGAAGACCCCGAACGTGAAAACGCTGCATTCAGGATGTCTTTCAGCATGCATCCTTCTCCATATATATCTGAACTGCTTCTCCCCGGAATGACATCATATGAACCATTTGGAATGGTTGCTGAGTTTGATGGCAGGGAGCGTATTTTTTTGGTTGATGCGGAAATCCCAGAAATGGAAATTTTCGGATTTCATTTGCGCGATTTCACAGCCCGGGTTGACTCAGACCCGGATGGTCTGGGTTTCAGGGTGGGGCTTCCTTATCTCGAAACGGGCAATCTCAGGCTTTCCAATATCAGACTGGGAGGCAATGTGCGGGATCAGGAGCTTGGTTTTGAATTGTCATTTGATGACCGGCATGCAGATAATTGGCTTGGTTTGTCAGGTCGGGCATGGCAAAAGGATACCCTGACAGAAATTACTTTTGACCCTGATGCAGTGATCAATCGCCGGGAATGGCAGATCGAACCGGATAATTTGATCCGTTACGGAAATTCCGTGCTGCTGGTGCATAATTTGCAGATGCGTCATGAGGACAAACTGTTCGCTCTTAAAAGCCTTGACCCTGAGGATCCAGGCACACCACAGGAACTCATTATGGAGAACATTAATCTGGGTGCATTTGACCTTATTGGCGATGAACCGCTGGTCACTGGTCTGCTGAACGGTCACATTACCGTATCGGATCTGTTTGAGCGCCCGACCTTCACTGCCGGCTTATCCCTTGAAGAGATGGGGTTTGGCGAGGATATCATCGGTGATTTAAATCTGGATGTGGTGAGCCCGGATCCCGGACTGTTTGAGGTTTCCGCTTCTGTCAGCGGGTATGACAACAGGCTGGATATCAAGGGCAATTACCGGACGAACGAAGACCCCCACCTTGATTTTCAGCTGGAACTGGCCAACCTTGAGCTCTCATCAATTGAGCCGCTTACCTCTGAGGAACTGACCAACATGCAGGGGAATATTTCCGGTCGCCTTGCAGTTTCCGGAAATCCCTCTGACCCGGAGATCAGGGGTGATATTGAATTTCAGGAAGCAGGGTTCCATGTGGCTTTTCTGAATGTAGCCTATACCATACCGGAAGAAACCATTGTCTTTGACCGGCAAAGGGTCAGCTTTGACAGGTTTTCACTTTTTGATCCCAGTAACCGGGAGGCAGTCCTGGACGGACATGTTGACTTTTCTTCCATCAATGACATTCGGTTTAACCTGTCGCTTTCTTCCAGGAATTTTCTGGTGCTTGACCTTCCCAGGGGTGTAAATGAAATGTTTTTCGGCCGCCTGTTACTGGATACCGATCTCCGCTTGACATCCACGCTGGCCGAGCCTGTAATTGAAGGGCAGTTGTCGCTCAATCAGGGGTCGACTTTTGCTTTCATTGTGCCCCAGACAGATCCGGAAGCCATTGGAGATGCCGGAATCGTGGAATTTGTGGCTTTTTACGAAGGGGTATTTGACGAACTGGTGGAGCGGGAGCTGGAGTCTGAACCCATAATGGCTCCTTTTCAGAACCTTGACCTTGCTGTAAATGTGGAAATCGACCCCCAGACACGTGTACGTATCATTCTGGATGAAGTGGCCGGTGACGAGCTTGAAGCCCGTGGGGGCGGACAGATTACCTATGGAATTGATCCCGGGGGGCGTATCAATCTGGCAGGAAGGTATGAATTGACCGGTGGATCCTATCAACTGACTTTTCATGATATCGTTCGCCGGAATTTTCAGATTCAACGCGGCGGGCATATTATCTGGACCGGGGATCCCCTGGAGGCCGAAATAGATATCACTGCGGTGTATACCATTCGTACCTCCCCGGCTGAGCTGATGTTGTCGCACAGTACGGAACAGCCGGATCAGGCGCGCAGACGACAATATCCGTTTGAGGTGCACCTGAATATGGAAGGTGCCCTGATGCAACCCGAGATCAGTTTTGAGATCAGGTTGCCCCAGGAGCACCGGGGAGCTATGGAAGGACGCTTGCAGGCCCGTTTGAATGAACTGAACCAGACCGAATCAGAACTGAATAAACAGGTATTTGCCTTGCTGATCATGGGCAATTTTATTCAGGATGATCCCCTGGCCGCAGTGGGAGCAGGTCCGGGTCTGACGTCGACGGCGCGGACCAGTGCCAGCAGTATTTTGTCGCAGCAGTTAAACCGGCTTTCTGACAGGTATGTGAGGGGGGTGGACATCAGTTTTGACCTGACTTCTTATGAGGTATATGAGAA
>PWIY01000270.1 GCA_003560215.1 Bacteroidales bacterium
CAGTCATGGGGGCAGTGAAACAAACGACGTAATGATTCAGGGTCTGCAGTGTCTGACAGACAAAAGTACATAATTCAACAAGGAATTCTGCTAAAACAGATAATGATCTGTTTGATAAGATGCCACAATGACACCATAAAGCTGTAATTATTGTGAGAAAATGCCAAAATGACGCCTTTTTATTCTTGGTTTAGTGTTAAATATGATCTGGCATATCATTTGAATATGGATTGACGGAATAAAAAAATCAGTGTTAACCAAAAAGAAAGGAGGGTTGTCTTATGCTGCCAATGATCAAAAGAAACCGCGAGAACATGCCAAGCTTTATTGATGAATTTTTCGGAAAAGACTGGATGGATAGTGTTTTCAGCGATCAGCCCGGAATCAGCACACCTGCTGTTAACGTGAAAGAAACCAATGACGATTATCAGATTGAGGTCGCAGCACCCGGGTTGGACAAGAAAGATTTCAAGGTAGATCTTGACAACAATGTGCTTACCATTTCCTCAGAAAAAGAACACAAAGATGAGCAGAAGGAAGAAGGTAAGTACATGCGCAGAGAGTTCAGCTATTCATCCTTCAGCCGTTCTTTCAGCCTGCCCGATGCGGTGGATGCTGAAAACATCAAGGCCAAACACAAGGACGGTATTTTGCTGGTAGTCATTCCGAAACGCGAAGAAGCCCGGCGTAAATCACCAAAGCAAATTGCCATATCATAACTGATTTGGTCGGGCAAAAAAAAACGGAGGAAGCTGTTTGGAAAAGCTTCCTCCGTTTTTGTGTTTCAACGAGGGTTGGGTTATGTTTCTACGAGTTTTATGTTTCAACGAGGGTTATGTTTCAAAGAGGTTTATCCGGCCTCTGATCAGTTTTCACGCATTACGTAGTCATCGTACTCCAGTTCAAATCTGAGCTTGTGTTTGGATTCTTCCACCGCCAGGGCCTGGAATACTTTCTGCAACTCAGGGTGGTCGGTGCGCTCCGATAATTTCGTGTAAAGCCGGAAGGCTGCTTTCTCCCTTTTCATGGCCAGCACAAGGGCATCACGGTATTCCATGTCTGCCGCATCTCCGGACTGAACAACATAATCGGCAATTTTCAGATCCCTCACTTTTTCCACGTCCATATCAAACAATCCTTCCTCCTTGATCTTGCGGAGCCTGGCTTTATGGCCGACCTCCTCGCGCGCAAACTGGAGAAAAATCTGTTTCATTTCTTCGTTTTTCATCCTTTCTGCCAGCCCGTTGTAAAAATCCACTGCCTCCTGTTCCGACTGCATGGCAAAATCCAGGATTTCATCTACAGAATTAAACGTTTTCATAGCTTATTTCTTTAATGTTGTTAAATGCTTCGCTCCAGGCTGTTTCAAATTTTTCTGTCAGGATGTCGCATCCGTATTCAAATTTTCTCAGCCGGTTATCATTGCTTGTGCTGACAAGTTCGCAGGTTGTTTCAGAAGACTTTTCCTGCGGCTTCATCAACGCTGCTGTTTCCAGCATGACATCAGCAGGACCCTCGTAATCGGCTTTGACATCAAACAGTGCCAGCAAATTCATGATCTGGTCAATACTGCTCTTCTTCAAAGGGCTCTGCCGGTTTGCTTCAAATTGCTGGATAAATCGCTGGGTATTGGTGAAACTTCCGCCGATCTCCATGTGCAAAGATCCGGGGAGCACAAGATCTGCCTCCCTGGCCGTTTCACTCATAAACAGATCCTGCACCACCAAAAAACCGGTTTTGTTCAGTGCATTTTTAACTTCCTCTTTGTTGATTGCACATCCCAGAGGATCTTCCCCGAAAATGAATCCGTTCTTAATGCTACCTGACTTCAAAAGTTCCCACTGTTCTGATGCTGCTTCACCGGGAATTTTTTTCGTCTGCCATGTATCAGCCAGCAAGCTCATCACTTTGTCATCGCTGATGCAGCGGCCTCCCGGTGCCAGTTTTGGATCAGCACCCATGTCAAGAAGTCCCTGTGAATTGTTTTTCTCCTTGAGCGGCAGCAGACCGGCTCCCGATTTCCCTGATTTTCCGGTCAGGTGACAAAGGTTTCGCAATTCCTGGCAGGTGTTGGCAGAAAGGCCTTTTTCGGAGAACATAATGATGGATCGGTGTTCACGGTTGAAATCTTCAGCAAAACTGGCAATTTGCCCCGGTGTACATCCGGCTTCACGGATCAACCTGTCAAAGCTATCCGAAAGAACCTCTTTGCGGTAGGCATCAAACCCTGTGCAATGATCGTCCAGGTAAACACCATTTTCCATTTTATTGGACAAAATGAAATGAATGCTTGCTCTGACAAAATGGTACGGGGACTGTATGCGGGTTACTGCAGCTGCCCTGTGCGCCATGCTGCTACTTTCTCTTGTGGTGATCAGCTCAAGCTTTGTGCCTTCCTTAAAAGCGGCATTGACAGCATAAAACCCGGCCACAGGGTTATCAGAACCTACCTCGCTGTCGAGAAAGTAAATCCTTCCGGCCTGCCGGATCTGATCCAGGGGTACCGCATGGCGGCTGTTTTCCAGGTAACCGTTTCCACGGTCCATATAATGGAAACTCCCCACATTGCCCGTGCCCATTCCTGCCCTTGCCAGTTTCTGAAGCAGGTAGATCTCTTCGTTGGTCAGTCTTGCCCCGATATACATTCCGTTTTCCTCCGGGCTGACTGCTGCCACCTTTTCCCTGATCAATTGCCATGCTTCTTTGAAGCTGATCGGCTCAAAGCTTCCATTTACCTTTTTCAGGGGATGGGTCAGGCGGCCGGAATCATTCAGGTATCGGTAGCCAAACTTCGCCCGATTGCAGATGCTGCCATCTTTGTTTACCAGTCCGCTATTGCCTGTGGCCCTGCCCACAAAACCATCCTTGTCGTGATGGGAAACTGTGCATCCGATGGAGCAATAGTTGCATATTGTTGTGGTCTTGCTGGTTTTGACCGGCATGGTTTTGAAAGGCACGTTTTCCGTAATGGCCCCGGTGGGGCAGGTGTCAATGCAAAGCCCGCATGAATCGCAATTGGTGGCGGTCAGGGGACCATCCATACTTGGAGCCACGTAGGTTTCAAAACCCCTGTTTACAAGGCCCAGTGCATTGGCCCCGTTCATTTCGGAACAGATCCTGATACAGCGGGAACAAAGAATGCATTTATTGTTATCGATTTCCACATAGGGGTGGGAAAAGTCTACCTGGTGTTTTTTGTAATCTCCTCCGAAACGTTTTTGCTCCGCACCATAAGTGGTTGCATATTTTTTCAAATCGCAGGTATGCAGTTCCGAACACCCGCATTCGAGACAGCGCAGGGTTTCATTTTTGGCTGCCTCATCTGAATAACCCTTTTCTACCTCGTCGAAATTATTTCTGCTGTCCGGATCAAGTGTGGGCATTTCTTCCCTAAGCTGTGCAGGATAGAAGCCCTGGTATTCATCCTTTACCTGTTCTTCAAAGTTGTCTTTTTTGCTCAGAAACTCTTTGTCCGGCGGAGTAACCGGTTTAGGCCCAAGGTACTTGTTGCAACTTTGTGCTGCAACCCTTCCCTGTGCAATGGCTTCGATCAGGGTTGCCGGGCCGGTCACGCCATCACCGCAGGCAAAAATGCTTTCAATGGAGGTCTGCAGTGTTCCCGGGTCTGCATCGATATCCCCCCACTTGTTCAGCTTCAGTTCCTGATCCGAATATTTGCTGATGTCGTCTATGAAGTCAACCACTGTTTTCTGACCAATGGCAGCAAGGATATAATCCAGCTCCACCTCAAACTCCGACCCCTCGATTTTTACAGGCCTTCTTCTGCCCGAAGCATCAGGTTCCCCTAGCTGCATTCGGATACAAGTCAGGGATTTCAGGTTGCCATCGGCATCTTTATTCACCCTGGCGGGGGCAGTCAGGAACATATAATTGATCCCTTCCAGTTTTGACTCATGGATTTCGATGGGGTTGGCAGGCATTTCCTTTTCGGTTCGCCGGTAAATGACCGTTACCTCTTCAGCCCCGCATCGTTTTGCTGTACGGCAGCAGTCCATGGCCGTATTTCCTCCGCCGATCACAGCCACCTTTTTCCCGGAAAAATCAAGCTTTTTTCCGGTTGCTTCCATGTTCCTGAGGAAATCAATCCCGGAAAAGATATTCCCGGCATCATCATTTTTACATCCGATTCCGGTGCCTTTTTGTGACCCAATCCCAAGAATAACCGAGTCAAACTGATCCTTCAGTTCTTTGTAGCTCAGGTTCTCACCAAGCTTTTTGCCATAATGAATCTTGACGCCCAAACCGGTAATTCCCTCCACTTCCTTGTCGATGATATCGTTTGGAAGGCGGTAGGGGGGAATGCCGTAACGGAGCATTCCGCCGGCATGCTCATGGGCCTCGAAAATCTCCACGTTATGCCCTTCAACGGCCAGAAAATATGCGGCAGTGAGCCCTCCGGGCCCTGCGCCGATCACAGCCACTTTTTTGCCTGTGTCCGGCTTTACCTCCGGCATGAAACGATCAGGAGAAAACAGATCAATGTCAGAGGTGTACCTTTTCAGGTAATCGATCCCGACACCCGTTTCCTCCAGGAGATTGCGACGGCACACATCCTCGCAGGGCCGGACACAAACCCTGCCGCAAATGGCGGGCAGGGGGTTGGTTTGTTTGATCAGTTCAACAGCCTCCCGGTATTTTCCCTTGCTAATCATCGAAATATATCCCTGCACATCCACGCCGGCCGGACATTCTTCTTTACAGGGGGGTGTACAGTCGGCATAGTGGTTGCTTACCAATAGCTCCAGCGCGAACTGCCTTGATTTCTGAACCCTGTCATTGTCAGTTTCAATGCGCATCCCTTCCTTTACCTTTGTGGAGCATGCAGGCTGAAGTCCGCGCATTCCCTCTACTTCCACCACACACAGATAGCAGGAGGAGAAAGGTTCGAGTCTGTCGTCATTACATAGCGTGGGGATTTCGATGTTCAGGCGACGGGCCATATCCAGAATGGTTTCCTCCTGGTATCCCGGGAAAATTTTTCCGTTTATGATGATATTGAGTTTACTCATAGGTCAGCAGGTTGTATTTTATATGTGCTTAAGACAATTTGATGGCATCGAATTTACAGCGGGTATAACAAATACCACATTGAATGCAGGTTTCCTGATCAATATGATGCACCTGCTTCCTTTCGCCTTCAATGGCATCCACCGGGCAACCTTTGGCGCAAACGGTACACCCGGTGCATTTTTCATCAATCACTGTATATGTGAGTAGCTTTTTGCAGCTGAGAGCGGGGCACTTTCCGTCCCTGATGTGGGCCTCATATTCATCCCGGTAGTATTTAATGGTGGTGAGGACAGGGTTGGGTGCTGTTTGGCCCAGCCCGCATAAAGAACTGTCCTTGATGGTTTCGGCCAGGTGCTCCAGCATTTCAATGTCGCCTTCGCGTCCTTCTCCTTCCGTGATCCGGGTGAGAATCTCCAGCATTCTTTTGGTTCCCAGCCGGCAAAAAGTACATTTCCCACAGGATTCTTTCTGGGTAAAATCAAGGAAGAATTTCGCAATGTCTACCACACAGGTTGTTTCGTCCATTACCACCATCCCGCCTGAACCCATAATGGCCCCAGTGGCATTGACCGAGTCGTAATCTACCCGGGTGTGTGAGAGGTGTTCCGGAATGCATCCGCCGGAAGGCCCGCCCAGCTGTACCGCTTTGAACTGCTTGTCTCCGGTAATTCCGCCGCCCAGCTTGTAAATGATGTCTTTGATGGTAATGCCCATCGGAACTTCCACCAGCCCCCCGTGACGAATCTTGCCTGTGAGGGCAAACACCTTGGTTCCTTTGCTTTTTTCGGTTCCGTATTGCGCATATGCCTGGGGACCATGGTGAATGATCCAGGGTATGTTGATGAATGTTTCAACGTTGTTGATGTTGGTCGGATGTTTCCATAATCCTGCCTCAGCAGGGAATGGCGGA
>PWIY01000230.1 GCA_003560215.1 Bacteroidales bacterium
CCGAAAGTAACTGTTCAGGCAGCTATCGGTGCGGTACCTCTGTCACTTGGGGTCCCCGCCGGGGAAATCATTCTGGCTTTTGCCGTCCTGTCCATAATGTTTACCGCCCCACTCGGAGCCATTGCCATACATTTGAGTGGAGAAAAGATACTGACATGAATATTGACCGGATAAAAGAAGTGGTAAAGGATCAACAGGAATATTTCAGGAGGGGCCAAACGTTATCTGTTTCTTTCCGAAAAAAACAACTGCTGCGGCTGAGGGAAAGTATCCTGAAACATGAAAAATCCCTTACTGATGCACTTTGGCAAGACATGCGCAAATCACCAGAAGAAGCATACCTGACCGAAATCAGCGTGGTGCTGATGGAGATTAGCTATCATCTCAAAAACCTGAACCGTTGGGCACGTACACGCCGGCTCCCCACGCCATTTCACCTGCGGCCATCCGGAAGCAGGCTCATGGTGGAACCACTCGGACGCGCTCTGATCATTTCCCCGTGGAATTACCCCTTTCATTTACTGATGCACCCGCTTGTGGGAGCCATATCTGCCGGGTGCTGTGCCATACTTAAACCATCCCCCGATGCTGCTGCCACTTCTGCCTTAATGAAACAGATGATCAGCGAAGCCTTTGATCCGGAATACATCACCCTGGTTGAGGGCGGTCGCGACATCAATACTTTGTTGCTCGAACAACGGCACGACCTGATTTTCTTTACCGGCAGCACCAAAGTCGGGAAAGTGGTCATGGAAGCAGCTTCAAAACACCTGACCCCTGTTGTGCTGGAGCTGGGTGGGAAAAGCCCCTGTATTGTTGATCAGGATGCGAACGCGGAAGTAGCTGCAAAAAGAATTGCCTGGGGAAAAACCATCAATGCAGGACAAACCTGCGTGGCACCAGATTACCTGCTGGTTCATGAAAGCCGGAAAGAGGAATTGACGGATGGCATGGTCAGGCATTTTGAATCCATGTACGGGAAAGACCCCCGGCAAAGCCGGCATTACCCGAGAATTATTCATAAAAAGGCCATGGACAGGTTACAGGGGTATTTACAGGAGGGTACAATCATTTACGGTGGAGAAGTGGACGCCACCGAAAAATACATCTCTCCCACCCTGATGGAAAACATCCCCGGGAATAGCCCCATTATGCAGGAAGAAATATTCGGCCCCATTTTACCGGTCATTTCTTTTCAGGATATGGACGAAGCCATTCACCTCGTGAGTCAGAAGGAGAAACCCCTTGCTTTCTATTTCTTCGGCAGCAATCACAAAGCAAAAGATGTTTTATCCAGGGTTTCATCCGGAGGGGCCTGCATCAATGACACCATCCTTCATGTGGCAAATCATCACCTGCCTTTTGGAGGTGTGGGTTACAGCGGCACAGGGAGGTATCACGGCAAGGAAAGTTTCCTGGCCTTCAGCAACCGGCGTGCTTTACTGAAAACACCAACCTGGATTGACCCTCCTTTTCAATATCCGCCGTTTAAAATGTTCCATCGTGTAAAAAAATTCCTGGACCGGAAGGGCCAATAACCATAATTTTTTAAATTTACCTCATGGAACAAACCCTGGTTTTTGCTACCCTGATACTGGTACTGGTATTGTTTGCCTGGGGACGGATCAGGCATGATGGTGTGGCCCTGATCGCCCTCTTCATCCTGGTAATCGCCGGAATCGTACCTGCACAGGAGAGTTTCAAGGGGTTCGGACATCCTGCGGTAATCACAGTGGCAGCCGTTCTTGTTATCGGAAAGGGGCTGGAACTCTCCGGACTGATCGACCTGCTTGGCAAATGGGTCATGAAAGTCGGCAAGGGTCTGTTGATCCAGATCATCACCCTGTCAGTCCTCGTGGCAGTGGCTTCGGCTTTTATGAACAATGTGG
The DNA here is from genome assembly GCA_003560215.1 of Bacteroidales bacterium. Lineage (GTDB taxonomy): Bacteria > Bacteroidota > Bacteroidia > Bacteroidales > UBA7960 > PUPG01. The sequence continues at coordinate 1,890 of PWIY01000230.1, forward strand.
GGGCCCTGGCGATCATGATGCCTGTGGCAATTACCCTGGCCAGGAAGAGCGGCAATCCTCCCTCCTATATTCTGATGCCCATTGCCTTTGCTTCCCTTCTTGGCGGAATGACCACCCTGATCGGGACACCCCCGAATATCATTATTGCCACCCTCAGGGGCGATGAATTGGGTACCCCGTTCAACATGTTTGATTTTTCTCCTGTCGGAGCAGGCCTGGCCATTGCCGGAATACTGTTCACTTCCTTTATCGGCTGGCGGTTGCTGCCAAAAAGGGCCACGCAAAAATCGGCCTCCGAACTCTTTGATGTGGATGAGTACATTACCGAAGCCAAAGTAGGCAGGGATACTAAAGCCAAAGGAAGCACCATCCGTGAACTGCAGAAATTGAGTGACAGTGATGTACAGATACTGGGTATGGTGCGTAAGGGAAAACGCATCCATGCCCCGGGGCCGGAGGAAGTCCTCAAGCTCAGCGATATCATTATCCTTGAAACCGATACCGATAACCTGAAAGAATTCCTGGATGACACCGGGCTGAAACTGGTGGGAGACAAAAAATTCCGGAAAGATGCTGAAGGATCAAAAAACATCCTGATTGCGGAGGGCATTTTAACACCTGATTCGCAGGTTATCGGGCAAACCGCTGCAAATCTCCAGATGCGAAGCCGCTATGGGGTCAACCTGCTGGCTGTTGCCAGAAAAGACCAGAAGATCAGGCGGCGACTCGACCATGTGGTTTTTCGAACCGGAGACGTTCTTTTGCTGCAGGGCCGGGAACACACCCTTGATGATGCCATGACTTCTCTGGGCTGTCTGCCACTGGCTCACCGGGGTCTTCGCCTTGGATATCAGCGAAAGATTCCCCTGGCACTGGGGATCTTTGCCACGGCCATTGTAATGGTTGTAACCGGATTGCTGGCCGTACAGGTCGCCTTTGCCATGGCAGCAGTGGCTATGGTTATCTCAAAAGTGCTGCCCCTGAAAAATGTGTATGATCACATAGACTGGCCGGTGATTGTGTTACTGGGCGCCATGATCCCCGTTGGAAATGCCCTTGAAACAAGCGGTGGAGCCGAAACCATTGCCTCAGGCATCCTGAATATGGCAGATACCATTCCACCCTGGGCCATCCTGACAATCATCCTGGTAGTCACCATGTTTCTGTCAGACATCATCAATAACGCAGCTACGGTAGTACTGATGGCCCCCATTGCCATCAGCTTGGCCACCGGAATGGGTTTCTCTGTGGATCCTTTCCTGATGGCTGTGGCTGTGGGTGGATCATGTGCTTTCCTCACCCCCATCGGACATCAGTCCAACACCCTGGTCATGGGCCCCGGCGGATATAAGTTCACGGACTACTGGCGCATGGGGTTGCCCCTGGAGGTGATCATCGTGGTCGTTGGCATTCCCCTTATCATGATGGTTTGGCCTTTGTAACCGGGTTGGCCTTTATAATTGGGTGGTTCTTTTAATAAGAAACACCCGGCATTAAAGAATTTAACTGCCATGCTCAGTTCGCGTAATTATTTCATCCTGAAGATCCTTACCCAGATCATTGAAATAATCACTATAACCCGCCACACGGACAATCAGGTCGCGGTATTTTTCGGGATGCTGCTGGGCCTCCCTGAGGGTATCGGCCGATACCACATTGAACTGAATGTGATGCCCGTTCATGCGGAAATAACTTCTGATAAGGGCCGTGAGTTTTTTATAGCTTTCCGAATCATCAAAAAAGGCCGGCAGAAATTTCTGGTTCAGCAAAGTTCCTCCTGTTTTTGTATGATCAATTTTTGAGGCGGATTTCAATACCGCCGTGGGCCCCTGCTGATCGCAACCCTGCACCGGGCTGATACCCTCCGAGAGCGGCTTTCCCGCAAGCCTTCCATCGGGTGTTGCAGATGTTACGCTGCCAAAATACACATGGCAGGTGGTCGGGAGCATGTTAATGCGGAAGTGACCGCCCCGCCAGCAAGGGTGTCCGTCAACTGCGTCGAAAAAATCATTGAATACACGAACCGCCTGTTCATCTGCATAATCCAGGTCATTTCCGTATTTCGGGGTATCATACAGCAGCTTTTCCAGTAATTCGCTGTGTCCGGAAAAGTTATCTGCCAGCGCATCCAGCATCTCCTTCATGGAGATCGATTGATGGTCATATACGTGAAACCTGAGCGCAGTCAGGCTGTCGGTCACGGTTCCAAGCCCCACCCCTTGTATATAACTGCTGTTGTACCGGGCACCTCCACCATTGTAATCCCTGCCGTTTTTGATGCAGTCTTTAATCAACAGAGAAAGGAAGGGTGCCGGCAAGCGTTTGGCATAGATTTCTTCAATTTTACGATTTCCTTCAATCTTAATATTTGCAAAGAAATTGAGCTGTTTGCGGCAAGCCTTCATGAAGTCTTCAAAACTGTCAAACTCCACGGCCGGTCCGGTTTTTGGCCCAACCTGCCTGCAGGTGCGTGGGTCAAACCCGTTGTGCAGGGTGATCTCCAGAATTTTGGTCAGGTTAAAATAGCCGGTCAAAAAGTAAGCTTCCGTCCCGAAGGCCCCTGACTCCACACAACCGGAAGCCCCTCCGTTGCGCGCATCTTCCGGAGACTTTCCCTGGCGCAGAAGCTCTTCCACAATGGCATCTGTATTGAATACAGAAGGCTGTCCGAAACCGGTACGAATGATGTCCAACGCTTTATGGATCATGTGATCGGGGTTTTTACGGCTGACCTGGATCATGCTCCCGGGCTGAAGCAGCCGCATTTCTCTGATCACTTCAAGTATCAGACCGGTAAGTTCATTTACCGCATCCTCCCCTTCGGCTGTGAGTCCCCCCAAATTGATCAGGCAAAAGTCGGTATAGGTATTGCTTTCCTGGGCTGTAACCCCCATTTTAGGTGGAGCGGGATGATTGTTGAACTTTACCCACAGACATTGAAGCAGCTCCCTTGCACCTTCCTGGGTAATGCGCCCTTGTTCCAGATCATCCCGGTAAAATGGCATCAAATGCTGATCCAGCCGCCCCGGACTGAAAGAGTCCCAGGGATTCAGCTCGGTAACCACCCCCAAATGAATGAACCAGTAATGCTGCAGGGCTTCGTGAAAGGTTTCCGGGGCATGGGCAGGCACTTTACGGCAAATGGTGGCAAGGTTCTGTAATTCCTGCTTAACAGGTTCATGAATTTCCTCGCCGGCCAGCTCTTCCAAAGCCTCTGCATACCGGGAAGCATATTGTATCAGCGATTCCGCAGCAATGACCATGGCTTCCAACTGCGCCTTCTTCGCAGCGGCATCGTGATCGCGATCATGGTTCAGTGTTGCCATGGAAGCTTCACACTCGCTGATCAGGTCCAGCATCCCCTTTTTCCAGGCATCGGGCCCCAAAACAGTGTGTCCGGGCGCACGCTGTTCCTGAAATTCGGTAAAAACCCCTGCCTCAAAAGCAATTTTCCATTCCTGGCTCATGCAACGCATCAGTTCATCCCGGTTACTTTTTCCATCCCAGAAAGGAATGATCTCTGACTCATACAGCTTTCTTGTTTCTTCCGGAACCCTGAAGGACACTTTTGGACGACTGTTCAGGACATCCAGGTCTTCCGGTGTATGCAGACTGATCTCGGGATAAGTCGGGGTTGCCTTGGGGAAAGGGCCCCTTTCGCCAACGATCAGTTCTCCTTTGCCAAAATAAAGTTTCTTGTTCTCAAGAATGAATTTCAGGCAACGGGCACGCTGAACAGGGACCGGCTCTTCCTCAATAAGGTGGTTACGGTAAAACGCTGTAACAAGCATTGCCCTTTCATGATGAAGAATATTTTGCGCCTGAAGGCTTTCTTTTCTGAGTAATTTTGTCCGTTCTGTCATAATCATAGAATTCAAACCGTCGCTTAAACGGCACATTAACCACCTTTTTTGACGTCGAATCCGGCAAGGGAAAACAGCTGACTGATTTCTTGCAGTGATATTTCCTCATCCACAGGAGAGAACCATTCGGGAGCCCTCATCTGCAAGGTTTCATACTTATGCCGGCCCCATTTGTGATAAGGCAGAAGA
>PWIY01000047.1 GCA_003560215.1 Bacteroidales bacterium
GGAAACGCTCTACCCCTGAGCTACATCGGCAACAATCGTTGAGCGGAAAACGGGACTCGAACCCGCCACCTACAGCTTGGAAGGCTGTCGCTCTACCAGATGAGCTATTTCCGCTTCTTATTCAAAGTGGGGGGGGAAGGATTCGAACCTCCGAAGGCGAAAGCCAACAGATTTACAGTCTGCCCCATTTGACCGCTCTGGAACCCCCCCGGGTAACATCAATATTTCAAAGAGCCGATGGAGGGATTCGAACCCCCGGCCAGCTGATTACAAATCAGCTGCTCTGACCAACTGAGCTACATCGGCAACAGCGTTTTTGCAATTGAAATACCTTGCAAAAAGGTCTGCAAATGTACAAAAGATTTAAAACCTACCAAAGAATAAATAATTTTTTTTCAAACAACTCATCCAACCTACAATCCTTTCATTTTTTCCTTGTGCTTTTTCACTTGTCGCTTCAGGGCGTCAACTGAATTGTCCACGGCCTCCTCAAAACTTTTGGCCTGCTTTTTGGCAAAAAGATCATTGCCGGGGATCATCACTTTAATTTCCGCAACCTTGTTCTCATTATTTGAGGCGCCGTCCAAACGAAGAATCACATCACAACCATGCACCCCGTCAAACAGGGTCGAAAGTTTGGCTGTTTTCTCCCTGATAAAATCTTCCAGCTTTGCATCCGCTTTAAAATGAACTGAATTGATGTTAACTTTCATGATGATTTCCTCCAGGATTTAAGCCTTTGGGTGGGCTTGTTTATAAATATTTTTAATTTTTTCAATTGAGTTGTGGGTGTAAACCTGAGTGGCAGAAAGGCTTGCATGACCAAGCAGCTCTTTGATCGCATTCAGGTCAGCCCCGTTATTCAGCATATGGGTCGCAAAAGAATGCCGCAGCACATGCGGACTCCTTTTAACCAGTGTGGTCAGGCGGCTAAGGTAGGCATTCACTCGCCGATATACAAATACCGGATAGGTTTTCGCCCCTTTATCCGTTACGAAAACCCAGGGAATATCACAACCGAAAACTTTGGCTTTTTCCTCACAGTAGCGCTGATAGCTATCCACCACACGCCCGAGAATTGGCACAAGCCGCTCCTTATTCCCCTTTCCCCTGATGCGCACCTGCTGCTTTTCTGTGTCCACATCGGTGTGCTTCAGTTCAATCAGTTCAGCACGGCGAATGCCGGTAGTATAAAACAATTCGAGGATCAGCTGATCACGCATGTCCTGGAAGTTTTGCCCGAACAGGCGCGGGTCAAGAACCTCCTCCAGCTTTTCCTGATCCATAAACACCGGAAGGCGACGGTCATTTTTCAGGGAAGCCACTTTATCCATGGGGTTGTCACGGATGACATCCGACTTGATCAGATAACTAAAAAGAGAACGAAGCGCCGAACGTTTTCTATTGAAAGTACTGCGTGCCGTCCCGCCCCTGCGAAGTGAAGCAAACCACGACCGCACCATTCCCTGATCCGCCAGATGACAGGAATCGGTGTCATACTGCTCTTTCAGGTATCTTTCAAACTGATCCAGGTCATTGCGGTATGCTAGAAGCGTGTGCTCAGAATAACGTCTTACCTGGCACAGATATTCAAGAAATTGTTCAGAATAGACGCCCATAATAACAGAAAGAAGAAACCCTTGCTTAAAGTTATGCCAAAAAAACAGCTTCTGCAAAAATTTCTCCCGAAAAGCGAAAAGATTTACAAGTGAAAGCCTGATCAGCTATCCTGTTGATTTCTCAACTGCTGGATGTAAATCGCCTTGAGCTTCTCTTCCCTTTTCTTCACTGAAGGCTTGGTATATTTTTGACGATCTCTGAGTTCCCTGAGAACACCTGTTTTCTCAAACTTCCGCTTCATCTTCTTCAGGACACGGTCAATGTTTTCGCCTTCTTTTACAGGAACAATAATCATGTGTACCTCTTTCTTTTAACTGATTATAAACTTAATACAATAATAGGTTCGCCCAAAAAGCGGTCGCAAATTTACAAAGAATATTTTGTAAACAAAAATTTTAATGCGGATAAAACGCGTCTTCCAAATGCCTCAACCTGAGACGGGGTGGCTTCAAAACAATGGAAATGATGTCAAAACGTACCTCCAGATCAAGTCTTTTCAGTGAGATATAATGATTGGCCGTCTTGATCAGCCTCCGTTGTTTCTGTTTGCTTACAAAATCCTCCGGATTGCCGAAATAATCGGTAGTTCTGGTCTTGACCTCAACAATTACCAAAAGATCATTTTTCCTGGCGATGATGTCCGCCTCATGATGGTTGGAATGCCAGTTGGTCTCAAGGATATCCCATCCCCCGGACGCAAGATAGGCCGCTGCAATGGCCTCCCCCTGCTGACCGGTATCGTGCGAATCGGCCATAATGAACTATTTGTCGCACCCGGACTCTTTCAGCTCAAACTCATAATATTCCATAATCGGATTGGCCAATAACTTTTTACAGGCGGTTTCCACCATTTCCTTTGCTTCAACAGGGTTTTCGGCCTCCACCTCAAGGCTGATATGCTTCCCTACCCTGACATTGCTGATCTGAGAAAGATCCAGGTTTTTCATGCTGGCGGTAATTGCTTTCCCCTGCGGATCAAGCAAAGCTTTAAGGGGCATCACATTGATTTCTGCGCAAAACTTCATGACTCAGTGGTATTGTTGAATATGATAAACGAGCGACAAAAGTAGGTAAAAAATCAGGAACAAAGGTACTCCCGCCAACCCAAATAGCAACAGAAGCAACAGGCAACCGGAAAGAAAAACATATACGTATCTGTTATCTCTCCAGGAGAGCGATTTCACCTTCAGGGAGAACATCCGCACAGGCGAAACCAGCAGCCAGGAGATCACAAGGGTCAGACCCAGGCTGAACCAGTATTTGGCAGTCAGTGCTTCAAGCAACCGAAAAACAAAGCTATCGGGTTCCGCATAAGTCAGCACAAAGGGGATGGAGGCAATCAGTAAGGCACTTGCGGGGGTGGGCAACCCTATGAAATCCTTTTGCTGTTCTTCGTCGATATTGAATCGCGCCAGACGCAGACCCGAAAAAACAGCAACCAGGAAGGCGAGCGAGGGCAAAAGTATATGTGGCTGTTCCGGCTGAAGCTTTTGAAACGCCTCCTGCAGGTAAAAGAAAAGAATCGCGGCAGGGGCCACCCCAAAACTGACAAGGTCAGCCAAAGAATCCAGCTGCCGGCCTATTTCAGAACCTGCACGCAGCATCCTGGCCGCTGCTCCATCAAGAAAATCAAGCAGTGCACACAAACCGATAACCACGGCTGCCACACCGGGTTGACCCTGAAGGGTGATCACGATGGCCACACAACCAAGAAAAAGGTTGATCAAGGTGATTGTGTTGGGGATGTGTTTCATGGTTAGTTAGTTGTTGGTTATCATGGGCCGTGGATCAAGGGGGTTGCCCTTATTCATTGCACGGCCGGGCGGTTGTTGGTTAGTCGGGGCTGACGCCCCTCCGGTTGTTGGTTCTCATGGGCTGTGGATGATGGGGGTTGCCCTTATTCATTGCACGGCCTGAGCGGTTGTTGGTTAACGGGGCTTCGGGGCCGGAGGGCCTGAAACCGGTTGTCCGGCTTCAGGCCCAGCGCCCGCGATAGCTGCATAAGTGTGTTCCGGAAGTTGCTCATACAATCATACATACATCCCACACCATCATACATTCAGGCAGTCCATTTGACGATTTCCATGAAACAACCTGATTTAAGGTGTTCTCACCGGATAAGGTGGCACCGGGTGGATCTCCTGGTCATACTCTTCCATCCGTTCAAGGGCCTCTTCAATGGCACGCTGAAGCTGCTGGTCTATGCCATCAAACTCCATGGCCGGATCATTCTCCACATAAATATCCGGTTCAACCCCAATTCCTTCAATGATCCACTCTTCACCATGGATGTCATAGGGAGCGAATTCAGGTTTGGACAGCGTAGCGCCATCAATAAATGGCAACGATCCGCGGATACCAACAACGCCCCCCCAGCTTGTGGTACCAATCAGGGGTCCAAGGCCAAGCTTCTTAAACTGGTATGGGAACAGGTCACCATCCGAAGCAGAGTATTTATCAATCAGACAGATCTTCGGGCCAAGATGAATCTGGGCGGGGCGGGTACCGGGAGCCTGATTCCTTGCCATGGACAAGCCGGTCAACTCCCTTGATAACCGCTCAATCAGCATGGGAGAAACATTGCCACCGCCGTTTCCGCGCACATCAATGATCAGGGCTTCTTTGCGAAGCTGGGGATAAAAATGCTTGACAAATTCATTCAGACCACCGGGGCCCATATCAGGTACATGAATATAACCAACCCTGCCATCCGTGGCCTCATTGACCTTCCGGATGTTTTCCTGCACCCAGTTGTAATAATACAGATCAGATTCGTCTGCGATGGGCTTGACAATCACCTTCCTGGATCCATCAGCATCGGGGGCATCATTCACGGTCAGCTCTACCTGCTGCCCGGCCTTGCCAACCAGGGACTCATAAATATTGTTCATTCTGTCGGTGGAATGTCCGTTCACTTCAATGATATAGTCTTCTTCTGACACATCCACACCCAGTTCGGTCAGAGGCGACCTGCGTGAAGCCTGCCAGTTTTCTCCTTTGAGAATTCTGTCGATGCGGAAGAACCCTGACTCATGCTGACTCAGCTCTGCACCCAGCAGCCCCAGGGGGATGCGTTCAACTTCCGGCACATCACCGCCACCGACATAGGCATGCCCGACGTTCAGTTCACCCACAAGCTCGCCCAACACATAGGTCAGATCCAGGCGGTTGTTCACATAGTCAACCAGGGGACGGTATTTTCCCTTCATGGCTTCCCAGTCCACTCCATGCATGTTGGGCACATAAAAGAAATCACGCATCTGACGCCAGGTTTCCTCATAAATCTGCATCCATTCTTCCCGGAGATTCACCCACACCTTCATGTTGGACAGATCCACAAAGTCATTGACAGAAAAAGAAGACCGCGGCAGGTCGATCACACTGTAGCGCCCCCTGGCACGAACCATCATTTTACTTTTGTCCGCGCTGATGTCATATCCATTGATGCTGGCCAGTTCACTTTCCCTGCGGTTTTCCATATTGAACATCATCAGGCTGGAGCCCTTCATATAGTAGATGTTGTTACCCACCGTCTGGATGTTTCCATAATTGGCCACATCAACCGGCAGATCAGCGATCCGGTTTTTAATGTTCTCCCGGTCAATCTCCACCCGAAGCTCTTCATTGTTGCCACTCCTGCCTCCACCGTTGCTGTTGTCGTCCAGTTTCACTTCATCATTTCGGTGTTCCAAAAATGAGGGTACATCCTCACGCAGGGTCACAAAATAGATCCGGCTCATTGCAGAATAGGCGAAGTTCCATTCCACCCTACTGTAGATGGGATTAAAGTCACGGTTCGAAACAAAGAACAAATATTTGCCCTGATCGCAGAAAGAGGGACTGGAAGACACATACCATCCATCAGTCACGGGGAAACCGTCCTGGCTTTCCGTATCGAAAACAAAAATCCTGTTATAATGCTCCAGCTCAGGGCGGGTATAGGTTATCCAGCGGCCATCGGGCGACCAGTCATATTGCCTGATCTCTCCTGATTCAGCCTGATCCACCAGGGTAACCTCTTTTGATCCGATATCAACGTATTGCAACCTGAGTTTTTTGTCAGACCACATGATCTTTTCCGAATCCGGCGACCAACTCAGGCTGTATTTATATGTGTCGGCATCTGAGGTAAGCTGCACGGGCTCTTCCCGTCCACATTGCGATCTCATATAGATTTCATCTTCACCTGTTTCATCGGAAATATAGGCGATATACCGGCCATCAGGAGACCACGCCACGTTGCGTTCGTGAACCCCGGAAGTTTCCGTAAGATTGCGGGTAATGCCGCTGCTTGCCGGCACACTCCA
>PWIY01000028.1 GCA_003560215.1 Bacteroidales bacterium
AAGCTGATCCCGTAAACCCTGGTCAGTTGTTTCCGGCTTTCATCGCCCCGCCAGTAAGCTCCTGCCGTGTTCAGTAATTTAACTGCCTTGATCGGGCCGGTATCGGGAAGGTGGGGGCCACGGCAAAGGTCGGTAAAGTTGCCGGATGTATAAAAGCTGATGGTACCGTCTTCCAGGTCATTGATCAGGTCAACTTTGTACTCATCACCTTTTTCGGAATAATAGTCCAGCGCTTCCTTTTTCGGGATTTCCTTCCTTTCAAAAGGCTCTTTCCGGCGGGCGATCTCCAGCATCTTATTTTCAATTTTTTCAAAATCATTGCTGGAAATGGATTGTTCGCCAAGGTCAATGTCATAATAAAAACCCTGGTCAATATCAGGGCCAATACCAAACTTGGTGCCGGGGTACAATTCTTCAATGGCCGCTGCCATCAGGTGGGCGGAGGAGTGCCACATGGTGGCTTTTCCTTCGGGGTCGTCAAAAGTATGCAGCTTAATGCGCGCATCCTCATGGATGGGCCTGTGCAAATCCCGGGTCTCACCATTAACTGAGATGGACAAAACGTTACGTGCCAGTCCTTCCGAAATACTTTTGGCAATTTCCAATCCGGTAATGCCCGCACTGAACTCTTTTACGCTTTGATCGGGTAAAGTTATTTTTATCATCCGAAACCGCTTTTCTGTATTGTTTTTCAGCCTGCAAAGATAAGGAAAATATTGTTTTGACAGAGGGCTTGCTTCATTCACCGCAGATTCGTTTAATCAGCCGCAGCTTATGGGTGTAGGCTTTCCGGTTTCCGTCAAAAATGCCATGGTGATCTACGCTGTCGATCCGGACTTTTCCGTGTGCGTGGATAATATGCCCTTCGTTGAGTAAAATACCCACATGGTTGATCTCTCCTTCCTCATTATCAAAAAACAACAGATCACCTGCTTTTGTTTCATGGATCAGATGAATGCTTTCCCCTTTCTTGGCTTGCTCGTGTGAGTCGCGGGGGAGCCGGATCCCGGCAAGTTTAAAAACAATCTGGGCAAAGCCGGAGCAATCAATTCCGAAGGCGGAGCGACCGCCCCACAAGTAGGGAGTGTGAAGAAAGATGCGTGCAAAGGCACAGATATCTTTGTCAACTTTTTGCTGATTGTCCGTGGCCATGTTTCCGCTGAAAAGGAATCGATGCCCGCCGACAGTCATTGCCCCATCCTCGCCGCGGATGAATGTACTGCCGGCACTGACAGGGAACTCATTGCCTGTAGCAATGTCTGTCAGGGTTGCCAGGTTGTCGCTGATGACAAAACGGGACACTGCCCCGGACATATCCCGGGGCGCGGCTTCAAAAAGATGGGCCTGATTCCCGGGGATCCAGCCCCTGTAATGGTCATAATGCATTTCAATATGCAGCCATCCGCTTTGTGTGTCAATCACGTCAAAACTTTCTCCGAACAAAAACTGGCTGACCATTTCACTTTTATGGTCAGGCTCAGCGCGCACAGGAATACAGGCAATAAGACATATACCGGTGGTCATCTTCTGAATCATTATTTAAATAAATAAAAGTAGGGATTTTTTTTGAATGCACTTCCGGCTGCCCGATCCATTACTTTGAACCAAATATCGGGTTCCTTCGTTTAAATTTATTAAATTCGTTACTTGTTGCAGACGCTGTAACCCATTTGCCCCCTGCGGGGGTGCAGATTTATTCATTGCGTTGGGATGGTTAACCGATTATCCCGTTGGTTTTTACTTAACTGAAAACGGATGACAAAGATTCTTCATTGGTTTCAGCGGAATTATTCAGAAATATACAAGACCCTACTTGTGTTTGTGAGTATTCTGTTGCTTGTTCAGCTTTTCCCTCGTCAGCCAGCTGTCGATTTCGAATACCAGAGAGCACGTCCATGGCTTTATGAGGATCTCATTGCCCCTTTTAATTTTGCCGTACTCAAATCACCCGGAGAAATTGAACGCGAAAAAGAGGAAATCAAAGAGGATTTCCGGCCTTTTTTTTCCCGGCGCCCGGTTGTAAGGGCATCCATGAAAGAGGAGTTTGATCAATCTTTGGAAGAAGCCTGGGAAGAAAAATATTTGGGTACCAGGGAAGCATTTAAAGAAACCAACAGGGAGGCAGGCAGGGATATCCTGTCTCATTTGTATGACCACGGCATTGTTTACCTTGATGAGGAGTTTCGTGACAGGGGAGAAGATTTTAAGATCCGGCTCCGGGAAAACAATATCGCAACTGAAATGCAACTCGGGGATCTTTATACCATTCAGGAAGCCTTTCTCTATGCGATCAATACGCTTGAAGGGATGGAGGGGCAGGTTGATACCGACTTGCTTAAACCCTTGCTGGAAAGTACCCTGAGTCATAATGTGTTCTATGACGATGAACTGACAAGCCGGGCCCTGAACGCTGAACTGGAAAGAATTTCCCAGACCAGGGGAATGGTACAGGAGGGTGAAAAAATCATATCCAGGGGTGAACTGATTACCGACGAAACCTATCAGATCCTTGAATCTTTCAGAGCCGAATATAAGGAACAGGTCGGTGATTCTTCTGTGCTGGCGGTGCTTTACGCGGGTCAGTTCCTGCTGGTCAGCATTTCAATGATCGTATTGCTTCTGTTCCTATATTTTTTCAGAAGAGATGTGTTCATTGATAACCGGCGTGTGTTGCTTATTCTTTTGTCAGTGCTGCTGATGGTATTTCTTACCAGCCTGGTGATCCGTTATAATGTGGACTACCTTTATCTGGTTCCGGTCGTTATGGTTCCGGTAATTATCCGGGCATTTTTCGACAACAGACTTGCCCTCTATGTACATATTACCACCATCATCATGATCGGCTTTTTGATTCCCAGAAGTTTTGAGTTTGTTTTCCTGCAGTTTCTGGCCGGGATCATTGCCATACTCAGTATGGCGAGCCTCAGGCGGCGATCTCAGCTTTTTGTGACGGTAATACTGATCTTTTTGACGTATTCAGCGGTTTATTTTGGTCTGTCGCTGGCCCATACCGGGTCATTTTAAAACCTTGCCTGGCAGGATTTCGTCTATTTTGCGGGGGGGGCCTTCCTGACCCTTTTTGCCTATCCGCTGATATTTTTGTTTGAGCGGTTGTTTGGCATGCCCACAGACTTTTCGCTGCTGGAGCTGGCCGACACGAACAATCTTCTTTTACGCAACCTGGGGATGCAGGCACCCGGAACCTTTCAGCATTCACTGCAGGTAGCCAACCTTTCTGAGGAAGCCATCATCGCAATCGGAGGGAATAGCCTGCTGACCAGAACCGGAGCGCTGTATCATGATATCGGGAAAATGAAAAACCCTTTGTACTTTACCGAAAATCAGACATCCGGATACAACCCCCACGATGAAATCACCTACCGGGAGAGTGCGAGGGTTATCATTGATCACGTAATTGACGGGATTGAAATGGCCCGCAAAAACAACCTCCCGGAATATGTCATCGATTTTATCAGAACCCATCACGGTACAACCACTGCAAGGTATTTTTATACCATGGAAATGAAAGAGCGCCCGGATGATGAAATTGACAAGGCCCATTTTACCTACCCGGGGCCCCGTCCTTTCAGCAAAGAGACTGCTGTGGTGATGATGGCTGACTCTGTTGAGGCAGCTTCAAGAAGCCTGGGAAAGCCGGATGAGAAGCAGATCAACGAACTTGTCGACAACATCGTTGACACCCAGGTAAAAGAGAAGCAGTTCGACAATGCGGATATTACCCTGAGGGATATTACCACGGTGAAAGGGATATTCAAGCGAATGCTGCTGAACATCTATCATGTGAGGGTTGCCTACCCCTCGCTTGGTTAAATGACCAGATGGTTTGCCGCCTCAGCGAGGTAATCATTGCTGCCCGGCCCCAGATTGAACATGAGGTCTGCAATGCTCAGGTTGGGTTTAAATCCGTGTTTTTCGCTAAATGTTTGCTGATAGACCGGCCAGTGGCTGACAATCTGATGCTCCCTGCGGTGTGTTTTGGGTGTAAGCTGATTCCGGAGGTCAATGATTCCTTCCGGGGTTTTCCTGTAATTTTCCGTAAAGCCGAAAGTGGCCGGGATTGAGAGTTCATCGGTAACCGATTGTAAAACCTTCAGGTTAAATTCCCACAACAATTCTGTATTTGAGGTGATCCGGAGAAAAAACGGGGCCAATAGATCCTGGTAGTAAATGAAGTAAGGTGAATTGCGGTAGGCACTGGTGATACTTCGCCAGTGCTTCTTTCTCCAGTTCTCGTGATCGGAGATCAGAACCTCACTGATCCGCGAGTGGTTTCCTGAAGGACGTTCCACCGGAATGATCAGGTTGCGGGTTCCGTTGGCTGTGTAAATGCTGCATCGATTCCGCCAGCTTTGCCGCTGATAGGTTTCGTGCAGTTCCAGCAATGTTTCCCCGGCTGAAATCACACAAACCATGTATTCCAGTGGTGGCAGGTAAGCGACCGGAAGAAGGACCTTCCTGGTTTTCTGTTTTTGGCCGGGATTTGTTGCACCCATTGTGTTTTATGTAATATACCTTTATTTTTGTAAGTAACAGATCGTCAAAATTACTCATTCGCTTCTTTTCAGCAAACACCCATCCCATGAAGATACTCAATGCAGCACAAATCAGAGAACTGGATGCCTTTACCATCCGCAATGAGCCGGTTTCATCCATTGACCTGATGGAAAGGGCAGCCAGAAAATGTTATGACTGGATCCGGCGCCATATGAAGAAAAAGCAAGAGGTGAAGATCTTCTGCGGAATGGGAAATAACGGGGGCGACGGACTCGTTATCGGCAGATTGCTTGCAGGGGCGGGATACCATGTGAGCATTTTCAAACTCCGGCACTCGGATCAACCATCCGAAGATTTTGCGGCCAATGAAAAAAAGCTGGAAGGAATGGTCAATGCCACGCTGACAGAAATACATGAAGCAGATGACCTGCCTGCTTTATCAGCGGATGACCTGGTGGTGGATGCCATTCTTGGGAGCGGTCTGACCCGGCCGCTGGAAGGAATGCTGGCCAAAGCAGTACAGCATATCAATGGTTCCGGGGCAGTTGTTGTGGCCATAGACTTTCCGACAGGCCTGTTTTGTGAGGATAACAGGAGCAATGACCCCAAAAGGATTGTTCAGGCTGATTATACCCTTAGCTTCCAGCTTCCGAAACTGGCTTTTATGTTTTCATCCAATGAAAAATATCTGGGGTCGTGGTATTTGATTGACATCGGACTTCACCCTGATGCCATCAAAAAAGCTGAAACAAAGTATCATTATTTACAGGCCTCTGACATCAGGTCATTGTATCGCCCCCGCCGTAAGTTCGCACACAAAGGGCATTTCGGGCATGCCTACCTGATGGCGGGAAGTTATGGCAAGGCCGGGGCAGCCGTTCTGGCAGCGGGGTCGGCCATACGGAGCGGGGCTGGCTTGCTTACTGTGCATATTCCCGGGTGTGCTTATGAGGTATTGCAATCAGGTGTGCCTGAGGCCATGTGTGTTCCGGATGAACATCCCCATATTTTATCCGGGGTGGGGAACATCGAGGGCTTCAATGCTGTGGGTGTCGGGCCCGGAATCGGCACCCATGATCAGACGGCACGTGCCCTTAAGGTACTCATTCAGAACACCACAGTTCCCATGGTGCTGGATGCCGATGCGCTGAACATTCTGGCCGACAACCTTACATGGTGTGGGTTTCTCCCCAAAGGCTCTGTGTTCACCCCTCACCCGGGCGAATTCGATCGCCTGGCCGGGAAAACCACGGAGGACCATGACAGGCTTGAAAAGGCCATTGAACTTGCCCATCGTTTCCAGGTTCACATTATCCTGAAAGGGGCTCATACTGTTGTTGTTTCGCCTGATGGCAGGTGCTTTTTCAACTCAACAGGCAACCCCGGCATGGCCACGGGGGGAA
>PWIY01000380.1 GCA_003560215.1 Bacteroidales bacterium
GCTTATGATCAGGCATACAAAAAAAATGTAGGCCTTACGTTTGGTTGCCGCCTCCCCTGGTGTAAGGACATCTTTTTTTCGCCATAAAACCCGCCAGTTCATCTACCGCTTATCGCCGAGCTGGTCTGAGGCACCATCCATGGCAATGGCAGACTTCTCAACACGCAGTTTGTTTCCATCTTCCACCTCAATGGTAAAGGAGCGCTCCTGCTCTTCAACAATTTTTCCGTGAATTCCGCCAATTGTGATTACTTTATCTCCTTTTTTCAGAGTCTCACGATATTGACGCAACTGTTTCTGTTTTTTCATCTGCGGCCTGATAAAAAACAGATAAAAAACAAGCACAATAAGGATCAGTGGAAGAAAAGCACCAATTCCCCCTCCGCCATTTTCAGGAGGAGCCATCAACAATACATTCAGCAAATTCATCGGTTGGAATATTTAATTAAAAAAATGATCTGTTGCGGCAAAGTTAATAAAATCATTCAGATGTGGTGTCACGCAGTCCCGAAGAGGCTCCATGAATTTTCCCTTCCCTGTTAAACTGTTCAACCAGCTTATCCAGCACCCCGTTGACAAAAACCTTGCTTTTTGGTGTACTGTACATTTTAGACAGTTCAATGTATTCGTTCAGACTGACCTTAACCGGAATATCCTGGAATTTCAACACTTCCGTCAGGGCCATTTCCATAATGATCATATCCATCAGCGCAATTCTTTCCACGTCCCAATTGCGGGTTTTGGAAGAAATGATCTCGTTAAATGAACGGTGGTTGATGATGGCCTTCCGGAAAAGTTCAATGGCAAAACCCTTGTCAGTTTCATCCTTAAAGAGATCCATAAGGGCCAGCTTGCCATTACTTATATCGGATTGCTTGAGGGTTTTGATCAGCATTTTGCTCACCAACTCCCAGTCATCGATCCAGTAAATGCTTTGTTCCTCGTAAAAGGAGTGCAGCAACTCAAAAGGCAAGATGTCTTTCTTGAACAATTTGATCACAAACCTGGTGTCTTCTTCAGGACCTTCATCAGAGGAGTCCAGGTATTCAGCATAATATTTCTGTGACTTTAATTTAGCCAGGAGTTTTCTGACCAGTTCCTGGTTGTTGCTCCATGAGATCTTCCTTGCACTGGCACGTTTTTGCAGGTTTTCATTTTCCGCAATCATTTTCAGGCAGGCGTTGTCAACGAACCGCCGGTTGGGATTCAGGTCTGCGGGCGAAGGAAGCCGTTTTAAACGGTTTTCCTCCATAATGCGCTCCTCCTGTGATATCAATTCTCCCAAAAGAGTCAGCTGATATAAATAAAGGTCATAGATCTTTTCTATTCCAAACAACAGCTCCTTCTCACCGGAAGCAATGTCCTGGTTATGCGATTGATGATAAGCATACAAGCTTTGGAGAACTTTTACACGAAGATGCCTTCTGTTTAGCATGGGATAATCGTCAATAATTTGATATCATGGCATTGTTGAAGCCAAAACGTCAGAGATACCGGAAAAAAACAATGCAAAAGTAAGGGATTTTTGAAAGGAAGGCGATTTTTTTCTATATTTGACTTCATATACAAGATTCAAAGCCCCTCAACGGGCCAACGTTCTTTAAGGTTTGCCAAAATTTTTTTTAGAAAAGAAAGAAAACAGGAGATTTATCATGGATGAATTTGGCACAAATGTTCCCAGGGATGACATTTATTCAAAAGCAGTAAGGGCAGGGAAAAGAACCTACTTTTTTGATGTAAAATCCACCCGGTCAAACGAATTGTACCTCACCATTACGGAAAGCAAAAGACGCTTTAATCAGCAAACGGGCAAGTTTTTTTACGAAAAACACAAACTTTTCCTCTACCAGGAAGATTTTGACAAGTTCAAAGAAGCATTGGGTGAGTCATTTAATGCCATTGATGAACTTCAGGGTGAAATAACACGCCCTGACAAACGGGATGAGTCATCGGGCAACAAAGAAGGTGGTGAATCTTCCGGAACAGATGCCGGTGAAACGAAACCCACCGACGACATATCCTTTGACGACCTGGGCGATCAGGACAAAGAATCAGGAGAATCAAAGGATTCAGAGAATTCAGGAGAAGAGGAAGAAGACAAACAGTAAAGGGTTATTCGTATTTTCCCAACAACCGGTTTCTTTTTTTCTGACGTACCCTGCGCTGGCGGTTCGCTATTGTGTGATGTAACATTGTTTCGTACACCATATCATTAGCCAGTCCGGTGATCTGGGCATATTCATCACTCATTACCCGGATCATGTCATCAGTGGCCGACAAGCGGGCAAAATTCCCGATCCTTGCTTCCACGCCCAAACTCACATGCATTCGCATTCGATTGAGGTCTACCAGAAAAAATGCGTATTGATCGCTCCCTTCATTCTTTATCAGGGTATTTCCGGGAGAATGATCCAGAAAAAGCACCCCGCTTTCATGCATTCGATGTGTGAATTGCGTAAACTGCCGCAGAATGCTTTCCCGGCCGGGATAGTCCGGATTTTCAATCAATGTCCTGAAGGTCAGATCTTCATCAATATGCTCACTTACATAATGGCTTTCACCGAGAAGTATTCCGGATGCCTCCATATAAGCCAGGGGTTGCGGGGTCCCGATATCCATGGAAAGCAATTGATGCGCATATTCAAAAGATCTGCGGGCTTTTGATTTTCGGAAATAACGATAAACCAGGCGATTGAATGGGTTCGGTTTTTTGAAGGCCTTGATATTCAGCAAAAGGTCTCCGCTTTCAATTCGCCTGACCATATTGCGTTTGCCCCTGCCAACCTTTACGCCCACATGTTCAAAATTGCATATGGCTTCCCGTATTTGCTTTCTGTATGATTCATAACCCGGTGAAAAAACCTCCTTCATGACAATCCAGCATTGCGAGTAATTACCTTTTTCGATGATTCCTTCCGGCAGGCTTTTTCCCGGCGGGCCGTTTCCCCCCATGCCTTTTCCTGGAAAAATGTTTCCCCGGTCTTCCACCTCCGGCAACCTTACCCGGGTTGTACTCCGGTGCTTCACCCATATCCTCCGGAAGCCGCGGTTTATCCACCGTACGACGAAGGAGACGTTCTATGGAAGCAAATTTTCGCTGATCCTCAGGTGAAACCAGTGTGCATGCTTTTCCATGGGCTCCCGCCCTTGCGGTCCGGCCAATCCGGTGCACATAGTCTTCAGCATCGTGGGGAACATCATAATTGATCACCATGTCAATATCTTCCACGTCGATCCCACGGGAAATAATATCTGTTGCAACCAGTATGCGCGTATTGCGGCTTCTGAAACGGTTCATCACCTTTTCACGTTCTGCCTGATCCAGATCCGAATGAATCTCCTCCACAGCCAGTCCCTTGCTTTTCAGGTTTTTGCTCAGCTGCTTGACCCCGATCTTGGTATCGCTGAAAATCAAAATACTCCTCATCCGCTGATCTGAAGTAAGATGCCTGACCATGGGCATCTTCTGTGCTTCATGCAGTACGTAAGCCTCCTGACGGATCTGGTCCGGAGGGGCCGACAGGCCGATATTAATTTCCCTGGGTTTGTTCAGGGTTTTCCGGGCAAGTTCCCTGATCCTTGGAGGCATGGTGGCAGAAAACAACAGCCGCTGGGTTTTGGGCGGTACCGTTGAGGCAATTTTCATGATGTCATCAAAAAAGCCCATATCAAGCATCCGGTCGGCCTCATCAAGAATAAAAAAGTCAAGGTCGCTGAAGTCCACATAGCCGAGGTTCAGGTGGCTGATCATTCTTCCGGGTGTACAAACCACCAGATCTGCGCCGCTTGTGAGTGCACGCTTTTCATTGGCATACACCGCGCCGGTGCCTCCACCGTATACAGCCAGGGAACTTACGGGGGCAAAATAACCAAATCCCTCCATTTGCTGTGATATCTGAATGGCAAGCTCACGTGTGGGTACCACGACCAGTGCACGTATTTTATCCTGTTTTGGAGCACTGATGATCCGGTGAATGACAGGCAGCAAAAAGGCAGCCGTTTTACCGGTTCCTGTCTGCGCACATGCAATCACATCTTTGCCCTCAAGAATTGTGGGAATGACTTGCTCCTGAACAGGGGTTGCCTCTTCAAAACGCATGGCTTCAATGCCATTCATTACCCGTTGATCCAGTCCGAATTGTGTAAATTTCAAAATAATACAGTTTCAGGGCTTTCGCCCGTTGTAAATAAAGTGTGGTTCCTTGGGGATCGAACCAACAACCATTAGCACAAAAAGCTGACCAGCCGCCTGGTCGATTAACCGGCTCAAAGGCAGCTTACCCGTCACCCGGCCCATGAGAACTGCCTCCCCAGTATGGCCTCCATTTCTTCCTGCAGTCGTGCGGCCTCTTCTCCGGCTTTGTTGTCAAAATCATCTCCCGATGAAGCGTACAGGATCCCCCTTGAGCTGTTCACCAATATCCCCACTTCATTGTTCATGGCCACAGATGCAATGGCCGGCAGGTCACCCCCCTGTGCCCCGACTCCGGGAATCAGGAAAAAGTGATCGGGAACCAGCTGCCTGACTGAGCCGAGCATGCCGGCTTTTGTGGCTCCCACCACAAACATCATGTTGTCGGGCGAACCCCAGTCCATGCATTTTTTCATTACAACCTCATACAGCTTATTTTCGGCATTGGGATAATCTGCCTGAACAGCCTCATCACCATCGGCAGATAAAATCTGAAAATCGGCCGCTCCCAGATTGGAGGTAAGGGCAAGAATCACCGCCCACTTCCCCTGGTATGAAAGAAATGGCCTGACAGAATCATGCCCCATGTACGGACTGACAGTCACTGCATCGAAAGGCATTGATTCCAGAAAGGTTCGCGCATAAGCCGCCGAGGAATTACCAATGTCAGCCCTTTTGGCATCGGCGATCGAAAAAACGGGTCCGGCGCGATGCCCGGCAATGTATGCCATGGTTTTTTCAAGACTCTCCCAGCCTTTACTTCCGTGCATTTCGTAAAATGCGATATTGGGTTTGAAGGCAACGGCTTTCCCGATGGTTGCATCAATGATCCTCCTGTTAAAATCAAACAAAGGATCATTTGAATTTTTTCGGATACATTCCGGAATACGTTCCATATCGGGATCCAGACCGACACATAAAAATGATTTTTTCCGGCGTATCAGTGCTGTCAGTTCTGACCTGGTCATCATGATTCCGTTTCTGAGGAAACACCCTCCTTGAGTTTTTCTGCGTTTTCTGCAACCTGCAAAGCTTCAATGATTTCCTGGATGTCTCCGTCCATAACAGCTGAAAGATTATATAGGGTCAATCCGATCCGGTGTTCTGTCACCCTTCCCTGCGGGAAATTGTAGGTGCGGATTTTTGCGGAACGGTCACCCGTGGAAACCATGGTCTTCCTTTTGGATGCAATTTCATCCAGGTATTTTTTGTACTCCATGTCAAAGATCCGGCTACGCAGAACTTTCATGGCTTTTTCCATGTTCTTGATCTGTGATTTCTGATCCTGACAGCTAACAACAATTCCGGTGGGAGTGTGTGTAAGGCGTACAGCAGAATAGGTGGTATTGACCGACTGCCCTCCGGGGCCTGAAGAGCAAAAGGTTTCCTTTTTGATATCACTGGTCTTCAGGTCAATATCGAACTCATCGGCTTCCGGTAAAACAGCTACAGTTGCGGCAGAAGTGTGCACCCTGCCCTGGGTTTCGGTCTGGGGAACCCTTTGCACCCTGTGTACCCCTGATTCATATTTCAGCACACCGTAAGCTTCATCACCCGTCACATTGAAAATCACTTCCTTAAAACCACCGGAAGTCCCTTCGTTCATCTCTACCAGCTCGGTCTTCCAACGCCGGCTTTCACAAAATTTGGTATACATCCGGTAAAGGTCGCCTGCAAATATGGCTGCTTCATCACCAC